>JBDQID010000021.1:0-11058 GCA_040264515.1 Chlamydiales bacterium | reverse complement strand
CCTGTAGTCAGTTAGATTTTTTAGCAAAAACCTTTTTAGACTATCAGGAGGTTTTTTTCATTAAAAAATGTATGCTACATTCTGAGTGCCAATCATATAAATACGAAACTCACGTTAAATATCAGAATTCTATGTTAGATTGATGCAAATGCGGAGCGCCCGCGCTACAACTATTGAATGTTGCGCAAGGAGAAGCTGTTCAAAATCGATTTTTTATTTACTTGAAGAACTTTTGCAATAGAGTAAATAACGATCTAGACGATTAAACCAACCAGGAATCCAACGCGCCTCATTTCGCTCTTCTGGCGATGCATCAACTCTCTGCTGCAATCGGGACTTCGCACTTACAACCAAGTCTTCCAAAGGCGAATTCGTGTTACCCATACCCAAAAGGACTTGTTTTAATCCCCAGCGAACACCGTTATACTCTTCTTTTAGAGCAGTTCCTTCATGTTTAAAGTTTAAATAGTCTACAAGTGCAAAAAGCCCACCTGGTGTTTCTAAAAGACGCTGAACTTGCATGATAAGAGAGACACGCTCTTTTGAAGAGAGCCCGGAAACAAGATTTGGCAAAGAGCCCCAAAACCGTCCAACCATATACTTCGCTTGCAAAGGCACCGTTGCAACTAAAAAATCGCGTAACTCTTGCATCTGAGCCGATTGTTCTTCTGCTCTAAATTCATCCCCACTCTGCCAAGGGGAGTAGCGCGTATCAGCAAGCCACGAAGGCAGTGAGGCGTGATGCTCTTTTAAAAATGCCAAAACATGGTGAAAACGGCCCGCACGAAAAGTTCCTGTATAAGATTCCGGAGGCCAAATGAAGTGGCCAATACCAACAGATGGCCACTGCTCACCATCCTTCCAATAAATAAGCTGGTCCACCCTTTGTGCACACTCATTAAACCAAATCTTTTTTCCAATAGAGTCTGCTTCCTCAAAAGCGACTTCTCGCTCAACCGCTGCGAGCGTTAAGCGATCGAGAAGAACGCGAAAAGCAACCGCTGTAGGACTCACCGTTGTAACAATAGATTCTGCACTATTCTTGAGCTCTGCATCACGCGCATCCCTTACAGCAACAAGCATCAAAGGAAATCTTTCCGATAACTCTTTAAGTAAAGAAGCTTGAGATGTAAATCGCCACGCGTTATAAGATAAAAAAATCACACTATCGACATCTTCTACTGTCTCTTCGAGCGTACCATCTAAGCCGTCAAAATAAAAACTCTTTGAAGAACAGCCTAAGCTCTCAAGCTCACTTGCCTCAATTGCTTCTTTAAGAAGCTTCGGTGCGACAATTGCAATCCTCTGATTCCATAACGTCGAAGAATAAGCCCCACGTTCTAATCTAATAGCTTTTTCTGCTATCTTGTAAGAGCAGTCAAAAGCGGCTTGCTTCTCACTCTGCACAACTGGTAGCTCTCCAAGAGAAAAACGACGTTTAGTTTTAAGTATACGCTCTACAGACTCTTCTAAACGCTCCAAAGAAATCCGCCCCTCATCTACCGCATGAAGCAGTGCCTGCTGAATAAAGAGCAGCTCTTGATTATGGCTCATCTCATCTTCATCATTTAGAGTCTTGCCACCGATAACGAGTAAATCACTTCCTGCTTCAAATGCTCGTACAGCAACCTCCCCAATGTCGCAGCACTCCTCTAAAACAGCTCCCATACTCAATGAATCCGTAACAATTAAGCCTTGATACCCTAATTCATTACGCAAAAGGTCTGTTAAAATTGTCTTTGAAAGGGTCGCACAACAGTTACAATCGAGCTCTGGGATACGCAAGTGAGCCGTCATAATCGCTGGCGATTCATTTAAAATCGCTTTAAAAGGCGCAAGCTCCAATGCATCAAGCTCCCTCTTCGGTTTGTGAAGAACAGGAAGCGAGCAGTGCGAGTCAACATCAACATCTCCATGACCTGGAAAATGCTTCAAACAGCTAATGACACCACTTGCAGCAAAGCCGTGAGTCGCAGCAAGTCCAAGCCGTGTTACAAGCTCTGGACTCTCCCCGTAAGAGCGAATGCCAATCACTGGATTATCCCGATTCGAATTCACGTCCACAACGGGTGCAAAAGTAAAATTAACACCAACTTCCATCATCTCCTGGCCCATTAATTTGGCCGATGTAAAAGCAAGCTCCTCAGAATCTGTACGGCCAAGAGCTGCATTTCCAGGAAACTCCGTAAAACCCACTCTTAAACGCGCCACAAGACCACCTTCTTGATCGGCCGAGATAAAAAGCGGAGGCATATTTAATTTTTCAGCCTGCTCTTGAAGTCCCAAAGCAAGCGCTTTGACCTGCTCGTATGAATCTAGTTTATTAGACCAGTTGTAAAAAATCACGCCGCCTAGCCTCTGCTTACTAAGGAATTCATGCGTCGTATCATCTATCTCTTCAGCATCCATATAAGAGATAAGCGTCTGTCCTATCTGCTCTTCAATAGTTAATTTAGTTTCTGCCTCAGCTACCGAAAACGCCATAGAGAGTACTCCCAAAGCCGCTAATAATTTCATAAATCGTCCAAAAATCCAGTTATAAAAACGCCCCTTATAACAACATAAAGCTATAAAGGGCAAAGGTTTTCAGCGCAAATAGCGGACACATAACAGTCCAAAATATCATCCTAACCATCCAGCTTATCCTCTAAAAGAGTTAAAGAGGTGCAAGATAGCGATGAATCAGCTCTTTAACCCGATCAAGCTTAAAATCTCCGATAATGAAAAGGGTGAATACCGAGGGATCGGAATATGCAGCGTGACACAGCTGAGAGAGCTCCCCCTTGGAGTGCAAGTGATCGCTAACACCACCACCTGCTGGATTAAACAGCAAATAAAGCAGCTCAAATGCCACTTCAAGATCTTTTCCTCTACTTTTCAGCCGGAGTCCCCTTGCCTCTTTTCTATATGAAAGCTCTAATTTCGCCTGCTTTCCCGAAAGAAGTTTCGCCAACTGCGCACGTGAATGGCCACCGAGTCCCATGTTTTTGCATAGGTAGGCGTTTCTTTTAAGTAAAGCTGCAGCTGCTGGCGCTTGAACCTCAAATCCACCCTTCGCATGCCCATCAATAATGATTTCACCTTTTGTAAATTTTGTAGGCTTTAAAAAAAGTCGCATCCCACTCTTTAATCGATACTCCGTAATATCCTCTTCTGGGTGGTACCACCCCTTCGCAATATCACCTAAATCTGGTCTCTTTTTTATCAATGGTACAGCTGCAAACGGATCTTGATACGGCTCAAGTTTTTTCAAAGAGGCAGCTTTTATCATTTGCCTAAACTGATCCCGTTTTATCACCTCTTGCTTAGAGCTACGAACAGCAACAAAAGGACTTGCTGTTTGAAAAAAAGTGTCCGTCCAATCATTCATCAACTCTAAAGAGATCTCTCTTAAAAACTCTGTTTTCACTTGAACACTCTTCAGTATGTCATAATGCGGCCTCCTCCCTAAAAAGTGTTCTTCAAAAGCAACCATTTGCCAGCTACTTCGATACATCTCCAAAAGCTCTTGATCAAGTAGTACAGACGCTTTTGCACGCTCAAATTCACCCTTGCTAAACCCAAACCTCTCAACTATTTGGAAAAGCTCAGCTAATTCCCGAATCGCTTTGCTCCCCTTACCTTTTCTAGCGGAGAGGTCAAAAATAGTGAAAAATGTTGAAGCAAGCTTTTGCTGTGAAAAATGAGTGACAAGCACGAACGTATCATCGCGCTCATCAATGCGTTCCTTTACCATATAACGAAACAGCTCAAAAAAAAGCCGATCTTGTAGCCAATCTCGACTGTAAAGCGGCTTTACAGAGTGCTTAAAGATCCATTCAATACGATTCTGATCGATATTATGGCTCACCGAAGAGAAGTAACGCACCGTATTATGAGAGGGAAGTGAGGTAACCCTTTCTTCTAACGGCTCTCTTTTCTCTGTCGTAAAAATAGATCGTATCATTTTTTCAACAGCTTTCGCATCGACATCACCAGAAACTATCACCGCCATTCTCTCTGGACGATACCACTTATGATAGAAGTTACGTACTCTCTCAGCTGTTACATTTCGTACAACTTTGGGCAAACCAATCGGCAACCTTTTAGCATACAAAGAACCACTAACCAAAGAAATCCACTTTAGATCCTTGATTTTTTGCGTGGAAGTCAATCGACGACGGTTTTCATCAATAATGACTTCGCGCTCTTTTTCAATTTCTTCATCATCCATGCTAAGATGAAACGCCCAATCCGCAAGAATCTCAAGAGATGTTCTCACTGCCCCCTTTTTTAAAAGAGGAACATCTAAAACAAAAAGAGTGCGATCAAAAGCTGTAAACGCGTTAACCTCAATTCCGAATACCGCACCCATTGAGGCAAGTGTATCGAGTGCCTCTTGAGAGGGAAAGTTCTTTGATCCCTTAAAAGCCATATGTTCTACAAAATGCGCAACGCCTCTTTCTCCCTCTTCCTCGTGTACAGAACCTACTTTTACAACGAGCCGTAAAGAGGCGTGTTGAGGCTGTGTTGAATGTTTGTGAATATAATAGCTAAGACCGTTGGGGAGGTTCGAGGAGAATGTGCTGCCCTCTTCTCCATTCAAACAAGAAGCCAATAAAAGAAAAAAAAATAGGCCCAATGCCGTTTTCTTCATAACGTTCCCCACCACTCTTTTTAAGTATTTACTTGGGTTGTAACTCAAAAACCAAAAAAGGTGCAATAACGCATAAGAAAAATCTCTTGCGAGATTTGTCTCGATCAAGATACTCTTTACCCTCATATACAGATCAAATGCGCAATAGGAAGATAAAACGATGGAAACTGAAGTCAAAATGGGTTTGGATCCCGAAACAAAAAAAGTATTAGGGAAAATTGCAAACACAATTCGTCATCTTTCTATGGATGCGGTACAAAAAGCAAACTCTGGACACCCTGGCCTCCCCATGGGCTGCGCAGAAATCGGTGCCTATCTGTACGGCTATGCTCTTAAGCACAACCCAAAAAACTCCACGTGGATCAATCGAGACCGCTTTATTCTCTCCGCTGGACACGGCTCGATGTTTCTTTACTCTTGTCTGCACCTTGCAGGCTTCGACCTCTCTTTAGAAGAGATAAAAAACTTCCGCCAAATCGGCTCTAAGACTCCAGGTCATCCAGAAAATTTTCTAACTGACGGTGTCGAGACTACCACAGGACCCTTAGGACAGGGATTCGGAGTTGCAGTGGGTGAAGCTTTAGGCCTTAAGCTCTTGAACGCGCGCTTCAATAGTGAAAAGCATAAAATATTCAGCAGCAAAGTGTTCACGCTTGCAGGCGACGGTGATATCATGGAAGGCATTTCAGCCGAAGCGTCCTCCCTTGCAGGCCATCTTGGTCTTAATAACCTTATCGCTATCTACGACTGTAATAAAATTTCTCTTGATGGCCCTCTGTCCGAATCTTGTTCAGAAGATACAAAAGCGCGCTATAAAGCTTACGGCTGGGACGTCATGGAAGTCGATGGCCACAATATTGAAGCACTCCACCTCATTGTTCAAGAAGCTCGAGAAGAACAGAAAAAACCTGTTCTTATCATGGCACACACTACTATTGGAAAGGGTTCACCTAACAAAGCTGGTACGCATAAAGTACACGGATCGCCTCTTGGAGAAGAAGAAATCACTCGCACAAAAGAAGCTTTAGAACTACCGGATGAAGATTTCTATATTCCTCAAGCTGTAAAAGCATTTTTCGAAAAAAAATGTGAAAAAGATGCTCAAGAAGAAAACCAGTGGCAAGAGCTCTTTAACGCTTGGGGTGCTGAAAACCCTGAACTCTTAGGCGAATTTAATAAAATGCAGCAAGGGTGGCTACCGGATGATTTTGAAGAGCGTCTAAAGCATATCGAGATACCCTCACCACTTGCAGGAAGAGTCGCTTCTAACCACGTCTTAAACGCCCTTGTCTCTTTTCTTCCTCAAATTTACGGTGGCTCTGCTGACCTGTCCTGCTCTGATATGACAATGATGAAAGAGTTCGGTGTTGTCTCCCGCGGCTCTTTTTCTGGACGCAATATCAAGTACGGCGTGCGAGAATTCAGTATGGCAACAATTAACACAGGCCTTGCACACACGGGCATGATCGCACCATTCTGCGGCACCTTCTTAACGTTTTCCGACTACATGCGTAATGCAATCCGTCTAGCAGCCTTAATGAAAGAGCAACTCTTCTATCAATTTACTCACGACTCCATCTTTTTAGGAGAAGACGGCCCCACACACCAGCCTGTAGAGCATTTAGCTTCACTACGCGCGATCCCAAACCTACACCTCATCCGTCCTGCGGACAATAACGAAGTGAAGATGGGATGGGTTGCCGCCTTTAAATATAAAGGTCCCACAGCATTTGCCCTCTCCCGTCAAAAGCTACCGCTCCTCGAAGGCACCGATGTTCCTTACTCAGAAGGTGTCGGACGCGGCGCCTACATTGTTAAAAGAGAAAAAGAGAAGCCCGACTACACCTTAATGGCTACGGGATCAGAACTCGCACTTGCAGTCGATGTGGCAAGTGAACTTGAAAAGCTTGGAAAACACGTCCGCGTTATTTCCATGCCTTGTTTTGCTATATTTGAAGCTCAACCCAATAAATATAAAGAATCCATTTTAGGTGGTGATATTGGTAAAAGAGTCAGTATCGAAGCTGGTATTGAACAAGGATGGCACAAATACGTAGGCCTTAACGGTTGTACGATTGCTGTGGAAGGGTTCGGAGAATCAGCTCCTGCCGGCATGCTTAAAAGAGAGTACGGATTTACAGTTGAATCAATCTTAGAGCGTATACTATGAATACATTATTCTTAGACGCCCTCGAAGGTAAAAACCATCTAGGACGCCCCCCTGTTTGGCTCATGCGCCAAGCAGGCCGCTACATGCCAGAATACCAAGCTATTCGTAAAAAACACTCCTTTCTTACAATGGCGCATACACCAGAGCTCGCAATGGAAGTGACGCTCCTTCCCATCAGTTCTCTAGGAGTCGATGCCGCGATTCTTTTCTCCGATATCTTAGTCATACCAGAAGCTATGGGACTTCCCCTTCGCTTTGAAGAAGGTCGAGGCCCCATCTTCGATAGACGCATTCAAAGCGAGCAAGATATCGATGCACTCCCCATGCCCGATAGCGAAAACACCCTCTCATATGTAACAGACACTATTAAGCTACTGCTTCCCGAGCTTAATGTACCACTCATAGGCTTTAGCGGAGCGCCATTTACTCTCGCAAGCTACATGATTGAAGGGCAATCGAGTAAAGATCTGAAAAAAACGCGTCAGCTCATCTATCGTGCACCTAAGCTTTTTAAAAAGCTGCTCTCAAAGCTAACCCTACACGTTATCGACTATCTACGCATGCAAATCAAAGCAGGCGTTCAAGCAATCCAAATCTTTGATAGCTGGGCAAACTTTCTCTCCCCAGAGCTCTTCGAAAAATTCGTTGTTCCCAACTTAAGAACAATTCTGACGGAACTGCAAGATAGTAACGTCCCCATTATCATCTTTTGCCGTGGCAGTGCAACGCATCTAAGCTCACTTATCGACCTTCACCCAACAGCTATCAGTCTCGACTGGAGCTGCGAGCTTGCTACAGCTAGAAAAGCAGTACCGCGCTCTATTGCCCTTCAAGGTAATATCGATCCTTTTCTACTTTATGCCCCGCTGCCAATAATAGAAAAAGAAACAACCAAAGTTCTTCAAAAGATGCAAAACGATCCTGGCTACATCTGTAACCTTGGACACGGACTGCTTCCTGATCACAACCTCGAGCATGTTCAACACTTCGTCAACACTGTTCAATCCTTTCACTCCAGGAAAACAGCTTATGCCACAGAACACATTTGTTAAAATTGAACCGACATACGATATAGAAAAACTTCTAAAACTCGACCGCCCTCTTCCCCGCTATACGAGCTATCCAACAGCTCCCGAATGGGGGACTTTAAGCGCAAAGAGTTACCAAACACATCTCGCTCAATTTAAAAAGAGTGACAAGCCGCTCTCTTTATACTTTCACATCCCCTTCTGTCGCAACATGTGCCTCTACTGTGGCTGTTCTGTTATTCTCAATAGACGAGACGAAATCCAAAAAAAATACGTAGATTACCTGTTCAAAGAGATCGATCTAATCGTCGAGCAAATTGGGAGAAACCGTCCAATCCATCAAATTCACTTCGGTGGAGGCACCCCTACACAGCTCTCTGAATACGATATGAAGCGACTATTTCAAAAAATTGAGTCCTCTTTTGCTCTGGATCACTCAAAAGAGATCGCTATCGAGATCGACCCCAGAACAGTGTCCGGTGATGAAGGAAAAAAGCTTCGCTTTTTGCGAGAGCTCGGATTTAATCGGGTAAGTTTCGGAGTGCAAGATACCAACCAAGAAGTACAAGAAGCTGTTAAAAGGCGACAAAGTCTTGAACAAACCCTCTCCACATATGATCTTGCACGCTCTTACAAATTCAACGGCATCAATATCGATCTCATTTACGGCCTCCCTTTTCAAACAAGAGAGACGTTCAAGCAAACAATTGATCACATCGTACAGATGAGACCCGATCGCATTGCGATGTACTCATATGCAAAAATTCCGTGGCTAAAATCGCACCAAAAAGCAATCAAAGAAGAGAGCCTTCCCTCAACAGAAGAAAAGTTCCGCATCTACGTCGAAGCTCGAGAAAAATTAACCGATAACGGCTATGTTGGCATCGGTATGGATCATTTCGTCTTGGCCGAAGATGAAATGGGACGCGCCTTTGAAAACCAAACATTACATCGTAATTTCCAAGGTTATGCAGTAAAGAAATCCGATGACCTCATCGGTATCGGTATCACTGCCACAGGTTTCGTCTCGGACAGCTATTTTCAAAATGTCAAAGAGCTCGACAGCTATTACGAGCTCTTAGAGCGAGGCACACTTCCTGTTCTCCGTGGTAAAGCGCTAAATCACGAAGACAAAATCCGCCAATGGGTTATCTCTACGCTCATGTGCCGATTCGAACTCGATAAAGCCGCCTTCTATAAAAAATTCGCAATCGATTTCGATCATTACTTTGCAGAAGAGATTAAAGGGCTCTCTTCTCTTATCGAAGAGGGTCTCTTAGAAAATAGCGATCACGACATCAAAGCAACAGCATACGGTAGACTCTTTGTGCGCAATATAGCCTCACTCTTCGACGGCTATCTGAAAAAAAAACAAGCCGATCGCCCGCGATTTTCCAAAGCAATATAACCTTCTAAGACTGCCCAAAGTATTTTCTGAGTTTATGAAATATGACATGAGGATCAGAGCGAGTCCGTAGGACGGTAGATCAGAAAAACAAAACCTTACACCTTGCGAGATGAAAATGAAAAAGATTGTTATTCTTGGCGCTGGAATCTCCGGCCTCTCACTCGGCTGGTTTTTAAAGAAGCGATTCGGTAACGCAATCGATCTGATACTGATTGAAAAGCAAGATCGCATCGGAGGCCTCATTCGCACACAAAACGATCACGGTTTTTTATCCGAACAAGGGCCAAGAGGATTTCGTCCAAAAGGCAAAGGAGTTACCACGCTACAACTTGCCTATGATCTTGGACTTCAAAACGAGCTTACACCAGCAGACAGCTCTGCAACAAAGCGCTTTTTACTCATTAACAATAAGCTACAACAACTCCCTTCCAATCCTCTTCAACTACTATCGACAACAGTTGGAAGGCAAATGCTTCTACCTTGTATCAAAGAGATTTTCTCCAAGGCATCAAAGAGCGAACTCGATGAGAGTATTGATAGCTTTATGAGTCGGCATTTTGGCCAAAAATTTACGGATACTATTATCGATCCTTTTATTTCAGGTATCTTTGCTGGCAATACCAAAGAACTTTCCATGCGTGCTTGCTTCCCGCTTCTCTTCGAATGGGAAGCAGAGCACGGCTCTCTTATTAAAGCCGCACTTAAACAAAAAAGAGTTAAGAACAATTCCGCTCTTGAAAAGGCAGCTCTGCTCTCCTTTAAAAGCGGTATGTCGTGTCTGCCACTCAAAATACAAGAGCTACTCGACGCTACCATTCTTCTTTCTACAGCCCCAAGCTCTCTTCATTTTAAAAACAACAGCTGCCTGCTCTCTTTAAAGGAGAAGCAAATCCAAGCGGATCATATCTTCTCAACACTAAGCGCCCCTCACCTACAACAGCTACTTCCCGAATTGCAGCCACTACTACAATCCTTTTGTACAACATCTCTTGCAACCATTAACATCGGCTTTAACCAAAAGCTCTCCCTTCTTAAAGGATTTGGCTATCTCATTCCTTCAAAAGAAAAAGAAAACATCCTCGGCATGACGTGGGACTCTTCTATTTTTCCCGAACAAAATAGCTCTCCTTCAGAGACACGCCTTACCGTTATGATCGGTGGAAGCAGAGATCATAACTTTCACTCCCGCTCTCACTCCGAATTTAAAAACGACGCCTTAGATGCACTGCAAAAGCATTTATCTATTTCAGCTTCACCCAATATGTTAAATCTTAGCATCCATTCTGATTCTATTCCCCAATATCAGATCGGACAGAATAAAAAATTAGCGCACTTAAAGGCGATGCTCTCTAAAAATTACCCTCACTTAACCCTTCTGGGTCATAGCTTTAGCGGTGTTGGTATCAACGATTGCATCGAAAATGCTAAGGCAATTGCTGATGCATTTGTTATTAATTAAAGGGGAAATTTGCAAAAAAAAAAAAATCACTCTACTATTGGCATACAAGTTAAAATTAGAGTCAAAGCTTAAAAGCGGGTCGAGATATGTTTGACAAATTTACCAATCGAGCAAAGCAAGTCATTAAGTTAGCTAAGAAAGAAGCGCAGCGACTAAATCACAACTATTTAGGAACAGAGCACGTCCTCCTCGGCTTACTAAAACTTGGACAAGGTGTTGCTGTAAATGTTTTACGCAACCTCAATATCGACTTCGAAACAGTTCGCAGTGAAGTGGAAAAGCTCGTTGGCTACGGCCCTGAAATCCAGGTTTATGGAGATCCAGCTTTAACAGGTCGCGTGAAGAAGGTTTTCGAGT
>JBDQID010000020.1:0-11308 GCA_040264515.1 Chlamydiales bacterium | reverse complement strand
CCATTTTTTAAAAAAAAGTAAGGTTTTTTATTATGTCTTCATTTTTAAGAGCAGCAAGTGCCAGTCCTTTTCGAGAGACTAGCATGACTGCAGCACCGGCAAGAAGAAGAGCTGAGACGGACCCAACTCCAACTCCAACTCCAACTAAGAGTATCCCTATTCCAGGTTCGGCAGGTGCAGCTTCGAAAGCACGCATATCCATTGAAAGGATTGTTAAGTGTTATCTCTCAGCTAATGAAGCTAAAGTAGAAAATACAGAAGAGTTTATGCAAGATCGTATTCTGCCTTATCAGAATGAGAATAATGTTTTAGCTTGGGATGGTTTGTTAGAGGCTGTAACTGCTTTGCGTAAAGAAGAGAAAGAGGCCTTTGATACGGATAAAAAAAAGCCTTTGTTTGTCTGGGCCTCTGAGTTGAGTAATTATTTTGAAATAGAAAAAGTTTCTTTACAAAAAGATGTATCCAAGGGGTTGTTACCTGCGATATGTTGTTTGCGTAATATTAAATTTAAGATTGAAACGCTTTCCAAGCTAAAGAACTTTTTAGAGACTCCTTTATCAGATCTTGCTTCGGATCAAGTAGCTTGCGCATTCACAGTGGGTACTCCACCTCCTGTGGCTTTAGCTGCTTTCGATGAGGAGACTGTGTTTGCCTTTAGTATGCGTACTTGTGAAGATTGGATGACGCATGCTGTGGATTCTTCAAAGTTTAAGAAAGAGCCAAAAGGGGCGTTAGCAAGGGGTTTGAAAAGGGGTTTTACGTCGGATTTGTCAGCATTTACAGCGCCGGCTCCTTTCGGACCGCCATTGTGCTCAGGCAAGATACAGGCTGAAATGGAATCAGGACGAAAATCAGATTTGGAATCGGAATCTGAATCAGATGCGGGATCGGATGACACGGACTCAAACATGGTGTGCGGTTTTTCTATGGATCTCTAGTACACTGTATGGATCTCTAGTACACTGTCAAGATTGAATTTACGGATAAGCTCATCGATATTTTTCGGCTTTTCTTGAATGGTTTTTAGAGGTTATTTCGGATCAGGCTGAAGGCCTGAAATTGCAACAGCCCAGGGTCAACGCGGAGCGTAGCGAGACGTGCAACCCTGGATAGATAGCAAATATTTTGCACCCTGAAGGGGTGCCATATCACATGCCCTGTTTTATGACACCCCTTCAGGGTGCAAAATATTTGCTATCTATCCAGGGTTGCAACTTCAAGCCTTCAGCCTGATCTTAAATGAACTCTTAAACTCACTCAAAATCGTCTTCTTTAAATTCGCAAATTCAATCTTGACAGCGTACTAGAGTTTTTCTATGAAGCGCATTTTAGCGCAGCGTGAGCGTGGGTTACGTTTACTTTCTGTTTTCGAGGGAAGAACGGGTTTTCTTGTAAGGAGTTTTGCAGGAGGCGGTTCAGCATCTTCTGGATCAGGTCCTTCGAGAGGTGTTGCAGTTGATGAGAGCTGTTTGAATCCTTGTTTTACTATGCGATCTTCTAGACTATGGAAGGTAATGATGCCAAAACGGCCTTCGGGGCTTAGTAGAGCTGTGGCGTCAGGGATGGTTTTTCCAAGTACACCGAGCTCGTTGTTGACTTCGATGCGTAGAGCTTGGAAGGTCCGTGTAGCGGGGTGTATTTTTTGATGCTGGGTACTTCCGGTAACGGAGTGGATAACGTCTACGAGATCGAGAGTTGTCTTGATTCTTTTCTCTTTTCTAAGGGTGACAATCGCTCTTGCTAGTGGGCGTGCTCGCCTTTCTTCACCATAAGCTTTCAATATATGCGCAAGTTCTTTTTCGGAGTAGCTGTTCACAACCTCTTCTGCTGTTAAAGCTGCAGTTCTGTCCATTCGCATGTCTAGCGGGCCTTCTTTTCTGAAGCTAAAACCGCGGAAGTCGTGATCGAGTTGCATTGAGGAGATACCGATATCGAGGAAGATGCCGTCAACAGCGTGGATTTCACGTTCGGAGAGTTGACGGGCGATATTGTGGTAATTATCGTGAATAAAAACGGTTTTTTCTTTATAATCGCTTAAAGTTTTTTCTGCGATCTCTAGAGCACCGCTATCTTGGTCAAAACCGATAAAAAGTTCAATTTCAGGGTGAGCGTTTAGTAGTGCTTTTGCATGACCACCAGCACCGAGAGTGCCGTCTACGAAGGTGCGAAGTTGCTTGTTTTCGAAGAATTGGAGAAATTCCTGTAGTAATACAGGTGAATGTGAAGAAATATAAGACATACTATAAAATTTAAATAAAAGTGGAATTTATTTCAATGTTATTAATTTTTCAGCTATTATTTACTTTAAATGATAATAGATGTTAAAATAAAGTAATATTTTTAACGAATAGAGGATGATCTATGGCTGGTACCGGTAGAACAAAAGCTGTAACAGTTGATACAATTGATGACAGCTATTACAAAGAGTATGCAGAACGGCAGCTAGATATAGCAAAGACTCTCTCTTCGATTAAAATTAACCATTTAGATGAGATTAGTTTAGCTCATTACCACGCTTTAGCAGGATCTGTTGAGGCGTGTGTTTCTATGACGGATGCACTTATGGGAATGGCGGATCCGTCTCAAAAAACTCTCGCTTTTTTCAAAAGTTGTGAAGTTCCGCGTGAACTTCGTGGGATTATGAGTCTTGGTCCTGAAGACCCGGATAAGCAAGCTTTTATAGCAGATAAGATACTGGGTGTTCCTGTTGATGGGCGTATTGATTCTGCACGTAAATCTGCGATAGGCCGGATGTTCGAATCGCTGGGAATGCTTAATCGTTGGCTTATAGAAGTTAGGCTATTTCAAACTCAGTATCAAAAAGGCTAAAAGCGAATGTCAGACGTCGATTGGTGTGAAATTCTTGGTTGGGATGAAGAGCAGATTAAAGAGCTGCGTTATCTTGGCTATAGCTATATTCGTCAGGGCAAATACGATATAGCTCAATCTTTTTTCGAAGCGCTTGTCGCTTTAGATCCTAAAAGTGATTACGATGTACAAACTCTGGGTGCTCTTTTCTTGCAACAAGGAGAGAGTGCAAAGGCTCTTTTTTATATTGATCAAGCGTTGAAGTTAGTAGAGGACGATCTTCCTACTCGCATCAATCGCTGCAAATGCTTGTTGACGATTGGTCGTTTGCAAGAAGGTCTTGAGCTTGCAGAAGAGTTGACAAAGTGTGACGATGTCGATGTTTCGAATGTTGCGTCGGCTCTTATTCTTGCTTATGGCTAATTTTTCTTGTACTGTACACCATTCAGGGGTCTGCAATTAAAATCAGTTAGGATCGCTCTTTAAATTATAATATTTTAGTCTGTTTATGATTCGTATAAAAGGGTGCCGTCAGCACAATCTTAAAAATTTTTCGCTCTCTTTTCCCAAACACAAAATTGTTGTGATGACAGGTGTGAGTGGTTCGGGAAAGTCGTCTTTGGCCTATGATACTCTTTACGCTGAAGGACAGCGGCGTTATTTGGAGTCTCTCTCTATTCAGGCTCGCTCGTCGATTCGTCAGCTTGCAAAACCAGATGTTGATCTGATTGAAGGATTATCCCCGACACTTGCTATTGGCCAAGGTAGGGGTGCTGTATATCCCAGAGGTACGCTCGCTTCACAAACAGATATTTACGACTTTTTGGCATTACTGTTTGCGAAAATATCGAAGCAGTATAGTCCTCTGACAGGTAAGCTGTTGCTGCGACAATCTCGTCAAGAGATTGTAGAAATTATTATTACAGAGTATGAGCCAGGCTCTCGTTTGCAGCTCATAGCACCAGTTACCTCTTCAGGTGAAGAGATAAAAGATATAGTAGCTCGTTTACAGAAGATGGGTTTTATTCGTTTTCGTTTAGATGCAGTGGAGTTTGATCCCGAAGATGAGATGCCTACAGGCTCTGAGCTTGAGGTGATTGTTGATCGTTTGGCGATGAAAGAAGGAATTCGAGAGCGGTTGAATAGTTCACTTCTTACTGCTTTGGAAGTGGGTAAGGGTATTGTTAAAGTGCAATCTGGCAAAGATGGGCCTGTTCGTTATTTTACGGAAATTTATGTCTGTCCAGAGAGCGGCCTCTCTTTTGCACCTTTGGATGTTAAAGATTTTAAATTTACATCCTCGCACGGAGCGTGCCCAGCTTGCCACGGTAAGGGTGGTAAGGAAAGAGTGCTAAGAGATGAGTTTTTTTTCGAAGACGAGCTCTCTATTAAAGAGCAGGTGTTTGCCTTTGTCGATAAGTTTCCTCGTCGTAAAAGAGTGTTATATGAGGAGGTTTGGGAAGGTTTTGTTCGCCTAAAGCAGGTGAATGATGATGAGAGTTGGGGTCTAACCCAGCGTGCTTTACGAGAAGAAGTTCTTTTGGGCTGCGAGGCTTCTATTTCTATAACAGTCGGTTCTAAGCGCATTCAGAGCCGCTGGAAGGGGCTTTTGAATATGCTACAAGAAGAATTGGATGAAAAGCCTGGGAAATCGCGTTTTTCATCTATTGAAAGTGTGCGTTGGGTTCTTTGTTCAGAGTGCAGTGGTGGGCGTTTGAAGGGCGAGAGTCTTGCGTGTCGTATTGAAGGAAAGGGCATTCACGAAATATGTACGATGACGGTAGATGAAGTTTTAGCCTTTATTCAGAGCTGGTCTTTGGAAGGAAAGGAGCAGAAAATAGCTGCCGATCTTATTGAAGAGATTGTCTCTCGTTTGCAATTTTTAGAAAAAGTTGGCCTTGGCTACCTCCAGCTAGATCGCCAGGGTGCAACGCTTAGCGAAGGGGAGTCTCAAAGGGTTCAGCTTGCATCGCAAATTGGCGCTAAGCTCTCTGGTGTTTTATACATTCTTGATGAGCCGTCTAGAGGGTTGCACAGGCAAGATTTGCTTCCTTTATTAGATATTATGAAAGCGCTTAGAGATCTTGAAAACAGTGTGGTGGTTGTTGAGCATGATCCTCTTTTGATTGCGCATGCGGATTATGTTGTTGAGCTTGGTCCAGGAGCTGGTATTCACGGTGGAGAGCTTCTTTTTAAAGGGCCGTATTCAGCACTGCTCGAGCAGGTAGACTCTCCGACAGGCGCTTGGTTATCGGGGAAAAAAACTTTAGACTTAAGTAGAAATAGAAAAAAGGGAATGACCTTGAAAGTTGACAGGGTGAGTTGTCATAACATACAAAACCTCTCTCTTCAGGTACCACTGAATATGCTTGTCGGGTTTTGTGGTGTTTCGGGTTCTGGAAAATCGACACTTCTTATTGATTTGATTGCTCATGAGATGAAAACGGTGTTGCAGCAGGAGGTAAGTTCGAGTTTTCTTCGGGGCTACCAAGGTATTAAGAGGCTTGTCGTTGTCGAGCAGAAACCGGGGGGGATTTCTCCGCGATCAATTCCTGCAACCTATGTGGGATTAATGACTCCTTTGCGTCGTCTGTTTTCCCAGACAAAACTTGCGCAAGCGCGTGGGTATACGCCGTCGCATTTTAGTTTAAACAGGCGTGGTGGGCGGTGTGATAGTTGTGAGGGAATGGGGACGGTTCGTGTGAGTATGCCGTTTATGTCGGATGTTTTTATTTCGTGTGATATGTGTGACGGCAAGCGCTACAATTTCGAGACGTTGCAGGTAAGCTGGGGAAAGTTATCTATTAGTGATGTTTTGGATATGTCGGTAGAAGAGATTTTTGGCTATTTTGAGAATGTACCAGAGATTGCGGATCGTCTTGAGCTGATGAAAGATTTGGGCCTGGAGTATCTGCAGTTGGGTCAAAGCTTTGCAACTCTATCCGGAGGTGAGATGCAGCGATTGAAATTGGTAGCGGAGCTTGCGAAGAAGAGTTACGAGCCAACGCTCTATATTTTGGATGAACCGGCTGTGGGGCTGCATTTCAGTGATGTGGAAAAATTGATCATGATTTTACACCGTTTAGTGGACAAAGGGCATTCTGTGTTGTGTGTGGAGCATAACTTAGACTTTTTAAAGCAGTGTGATTGGCTGATTGAGCTTGGTCCTGTTGGAGGCCCTGGAGGTGGTAACTTGCTTTTTGAAGGTGCGCCAACGAAGATGATCGGGGGAGCGACACCTACTGGACGGTTTTTGAAATAGGAGAGTTTGAGAGTTCGTGAACAGATTAAACGCAAAGGCGCAAAGAGACAGAGGAAGTTTTTAAGATTTAAAGTTATCAATCTAAAAAAATAAAAAGAATCTATTTTAGAATAGTTGAACTAAAGCTTGAAAATTTCCTCAGCCTCTTTGCGTTTAATCTGTTCGTGAATTTTCAGAGCTTTTAAGTGGAGGCGTGTTGAGCACAGCTCTCTTTGAGCCACTCTAAGTACTCTTTGTTACCGCCTGCGATATCGAAGCGCAGTATTTCTGGTACTTCGTAGGAGGTGTTGCTTTTGATAATGGCTTCGATTGCATCGAAGTTGTCAGCGCGCGTTTTTAGGTATACTTTTGTCTCCTGTGCTGTATCCATTTGGTTGTCCCATAAAAAGATAGATTCTACCCAAGGGACTATATTTGCGCAGGCGATGAGGCGTTCTTGTACGAGATAGCGGCAAACTTTGCGTGCCTCATCGATATTACCACAGCTCCATTGGATTTGAATAAAATTATACATGGTCTTATCTCCATTATCGGTGTCAAATAGGTGCAATTTATCAGAGCTGGAGATATGATTGAAGGGAATTGTTGTCAACTTAATCGAAGGGATTATTGTGTCAGACCGTTCGTCACACTGGCCAATGGCAAAAGCGTTGCTGTTTATTTTTTTTTTCAACGCTTATTGTCTCGGGCTCAGCCACTTTTGGTTGGCTGATTTATTCGTATTACTTTCAGTTGCGTGCTGATGATCCGGCTTATTTTATTAAGGAGATTGTTCAGACGGGTCCGGAGAGAGAGGCGTTGAAAACACTTTATCTAGCGGAGTTGCTAGAGCTGTCGATTGATAAGCCTACAAATATTTACCGTTTGAGTCTCAAAGAGTCCCAAAAAAAACTTTTGCAAAGTCCTGTAATTTATAAAGCTTATCTACAAAGAAAGGCGCCTTCGACTCTTTTAATTGATTACTCTGTTCGTAATCCGATAGCGAAGTTGTATGACTTTGAAAATGCAGTAGTCGATAGGGAAGGTGTTGTCTTTCCTCACCTCCCTTTTTATACCCCAAAGCGCCTTCCGGAGATCTATTTAGGGGCTTCTAGCTCGTCTATTGAGTGGGGAGATACGCTTTTAGGAAAGGAGTCCGCTCTTGCTTTTGAGTTGTTAGAGCTGTTATCAAGGCCTCCTTTTGAAGAAGAGATGGAAATTCAGCGTATTGATGTCGCAACGGCGTTTGATAAGAGTTATGGGCAGAGGCAGATTGTTTTAGTGCTAAAAGGCGGAGGGGTGCTGCGTTTAAGTAAGAGGTATTATAAGAGAGAGCTTTATCGTTTTTTATCTCTTCAGAAAAACTTAAAAGAGAGTAACAAAGAGTTAGAGCCGCCTTTTATTGTAGACTTGCGAATTCCCCTGTTAGCCTTTCTTCAGCTTGATAACAATCTTTTAAAATAGTATATTTTCTATATTTATTATTGGAGATGGTTTGATGAATACAGGAATAGTTCAGATTTTAGGTAAAAACGAAGCGAAACAATTGCTTTTAGATGGATTAAAGGTGCTTGTTGTTTCAATGCTTTTAGCGCTGAGTGCTTACATTAGCATACCTCTTCCCTTTACACCGGTACCTGTGACAATGCAGCCTTTAGCTGTTTTGCTTGTAGGCGGCTTTTTGGGAAGAAAAATGGGAACTCTAGCTGTAATTACGTATTTGGCTGAAGGTGCTATGGGGCTACCTGTTTTTTCATCGGGTGCAGCCGGTATGCTTTGCTTTTTTGGGCCAACTGGAGGCTATCTTTTAGGCTTTATTCCTGCAGCGTTTATTGTGGGATGGTGTGCGGATCACAATTGGTTTGGTAGATTAGCTTTGGTTTCTTTATCCGTCTCGATAGGGCATTTGGTTATTTTTTCTTGTGGCCTCGCATGGCTAGGACAGTTTGTGGGTTACTCACAAGTGTTAAGTTTTGGACTCTACCCCTTTGCTATCGGAGCCATTCTGAAAACAGCAGTAGCTGCAGCTGTGCTTATTCGCTTTAAGTTTTAAAGAGCGTCTTATTCAATCGTCTCAGGGAGACTTAACTTTTATACCAAGATTGGCCATAGGTTGGGATTTCTGGCATGAGATTTTCCCATTTGGCGTTGCGTTCGATCTTGGTATAATTTTAAAAGAAGTGCTTCAATCAAGAGTTCCTCATGAAATCTCCCTGAAAATACCATCGTAGATTAAATTTTATGAATGGTATTTTTTAATTCCTGCAATTTTTTATTTATAAAAAGCACTGCCTTTTGCTAGTTTAGCTGTTTATTTTTTTAAGAGGAGAAAATAAACTGGGGCAGTTAAATCTACAGCTAATCTATCTTTGTTGTATTGTTTTTTTTACATCTTTACAGGGAGCCGACTCTCCACAGGCACCTATTTTTAACATGGAGGGAGTTCCATCTAGTATTGTTAATGGTGTGAACGTCATTTCTGGTGATTACTGTGAGACTCACCTCGCGCTTTCTATCCCGGGACCAGCTCCACAAGAGTTTACACACTCTTATTGTAGTAGTATGAAAAATGGAACTTTTGTGGGAGATTGGAATGCAAGTGCATTGAGCACGCTGATGATTCTTCCTGATGAGCGTCCCTTGGATTTTACAGGTCAGATTAAGCATGCAGATCAGATCACTTGGCTAGACCCAGCGCCAGAGGCCTCTTTTTTTGACCATACAATTTTAAGCCCAACGTTTTATGATGCTCTCGATGACCATTTCCAGCAATTTACCAACAATTATCAATAAGAATTTATAATGAAGTTCTCTTTTTACACATGTATATGGATCATTCCAGCGCTCTGTTTCTTCTTTCCGCTTACCTCTGAGGATTACGAGGCGATTGCGGATAAGATTTTGATTAGTACAGCCAAACAGCTGCAACAAGAGAAAAATTTAGAGCTCCTTGGAACAGGGGGAGGGATGATTGATAGTATCAAATGTATGGGGCTACATTGTAGATATCGAGGACGGCTTGAGATTAAAGAGGCGAGACGGCTTATGGTAGAGTCTGTAGAGCTTTTTTTATCTAATATTAACGAGCATGAAAAAGTGCGCCCTTATCTTTGCGCTCATCCTTTTCCCGTAAGCGGTATTGATTTAATGCTGGCGATTAAAGAAGAGAACGGTTCAAGAGTTCCTTCTGATCAACTCTCTTTGATGATCGCGATGAATGGAGACATTTGGTATCACAATAAAGATCCTAAGATGGACTATGTGATACATCGCGAGCGTTATGAAGAGGCGCTTGCTATTGTGCAAAAAGAGAAAGAGCAGATGGAGAGGGGAGCTGCAGAGTGATCTTGTTCCAGATCGCTTTTATTAAGAGAGTTATTTATCCATTTTCTTCCATTAACATCTCTGCGTTAGCGGTGTAATAGATCCTCAATATTTGATTAAACCGCTTATCCTTGCACAACATTTAATGGTCGTAGCACGGGCGCTCTGTTGTCCGTATTCTCATTGAAAGGTCGCTTATCCTGAGCAACTTACCCTATTTAAGAGTGAAGTGATAAACGAGGCGTTGAAAAAGGATAAACGATTCGGGGTGAGCGGCCTTTCAATGAGAGTACGGGTGCGGAGCGCCCGCATTTGAAGTTTGGTATTTTTTTATGTCTGTAATTGTTTAAGGTCAAATTTGTGCAGGTGATAATTTTATTTAGACCACGGTAGTGGTTGTTTCTCTCTTTAGCCCAGCACTTTAGTGCTGGGCTAAAGAGAGAAAAAAATCTATGCCACAGTAGTGGCATCTCTCAGGATCTCAAAGTTAAAAAAGAAGAGAGGTGCCGCTACCGCGGCACACTGTTCTTATTATCCAGTCCCAGCACTAAAGTGCTGGGCTAAAGAGAGAAACAACCACTACCGTGGTCTAAATAAAGTTATCACCTGCACAAATTTGATCTTAAACAATTACAGACATCAAAAAGTGCCAAACTTCAGACCCAAGGCACAGCCCTGGGTATAGAAAAATTAAGACTTCGCAGGCTGAAGATCTACAAAATTTAATGCATTTTCTTACAGTTTAAAATCCAAATCAATTTGATTTGAAGCTGTAGTTCTACGATTTACTAAAGAGTTCAAAGCGAATACGGCCATCGTCAATATCTTGCTGGGTAAAAATATCACCCTCTCTTAAAACAGTATCAGAAAGAACAAGAGATCCTCTTTTTGGAAGAGCTGTAAGAATATAATGAAGGCCCACCTTATTGCCACCCATATGCATTACATTCAAGTGGTTCTCCGTTAGAGGAACTCTTTTTTTAGGCTTTGCAAGAAGTGGATTATTCACAATCAATGCAAAATCCCTCTCTACAATAAAGAAATTCAGCGTCGTATTCTCAATAGTACCACCAACACCGTCAGATACTGAAAAGACAAACTGGTCTGTTGGATCTCCAGAATTATGATGCTCGTAAAAAATCAAGCCGTCGTCAATATCTTGTTGAGTAAAGGTGTCCGTCTGGACCAACATCCCAATCTCAGAGTTAATAAGGCTGCCATGCTTTGGAATTTTGCTTAACGTATAGACCAAAGCATCTGGAGATTGGTGAGCGTCTGCAACTTGTAAGAGCTCATTCGTTATTGTTAAAACTGCCCCTTTCTTTACAAATAAAGGATGGAATTCTACAAGAACAGGATCATTATGCTCTTCAATAATTGAAATCATAAACTCGTTATCTGTAGATAAGTGGGCAGACTCATCTACGATATGAAAAATAAAACTATCACTCTCTGCTGTTGAATCCGTATGGTGATAAACAACATGACCTCTGTCAAAATCGTCTTTTACAAGAACTTTCTCTGTTGACATCGGCTCTTCTTTATAAAAAAGCTGTCCATGCTCTGGTAATTTAGAAAGAACAACCGTGAGCGACGGCAATTTTTTTTCTGTAAAGATGTGTAAATCTGAGGAAGTGATCACAGCAACTTTCCCTTTATTTACAGGAAAGGTCGTGCCTTCTGGAATAGAAAGAATATCATTAAACTCTTCGCTTAATCCCGCTAAATCTAAATCAAGTCCTTCTAAATCTTCAGGATTGTAAGACTCCTCTATAGAAGATGTTACAGGGCAACTCCTGAGTTCAATTTGCGAGCGCAATTTTTGTATAAGATTCGTTAAAGAAAAAACGCCATGATGCCGACACTTTATTGGATAAAAAAAGGTAGAGGCATCATGGCTTATTCAAGACTCACTCTTAAAGAAAGAGAAATAAT
>JBDQID010000019.1:0-11330 GCA_040264515.1 Chlamydiales bacterium | reverse complement strand
TTAAAATAGAGATGATGTTTATCAGAGCGCCTATAAGCTTCTAAGAACCCTCTGAATTCCGGATTAATTGCCGCTTGAGAAAAGAGAATCGATGAAAAATCTTCACATGTGGGAACACCAAAGCGGCAATTAGGAACTAACTGGCACACTCCATCGCTATTATGGAATCGAGCATAAAAAAGCACATGGGGCAGATTTCCTTGAGCAAAGGCATCAAAGCCTAAGTTAATTTGATCTTTAAGGTAAGTAAACCAGTAAGAAAAAAAAGAGCCTTCTAAGCGTCGAGAATTTTTTTTTATCATTTCAAAAGAAGAAATAACTTTTTCCTCTAGCCCTTCTCCCTTAACTTCTTGATCTCCCTTAATATCTTGCACAAAGCTATAACAAAACTCATATGCGTGAATACCAATAAAGAGCGTTTCACACAAATGATGTAACAAATCAATATACGCTTGCATCGATACATCGAGATGCTTTAAGCAAAGCGCCTGTCGGTAATCTTCACTTAAGAGTGCTTGGCGAAAAAAAAACTGAAAAGAGCGGTACTGGTTCGAAGCTAAGCCTCCAGGAAAATGAAAAAGCGCATCGAGCGCTTTTTCTAGAGGCTTATCTTTTGCAACAGAGAGATCTTTCCCCTCTAAAGCGTTCACTAAAGAGGTGATTGTATAGCGATAATGCTGTTCTTTTTTCTGAGCAAATATGTGATTACCTAGCAATACTTTGGCCTCTTCTAACTTTAACCTCTGAGAGCACAGGTTTCTTTGCTGCTAGCACTTCGTTTAATCGCTTGATAGGCATCTTGTATGGAGCACCTTGTAAGAGTTCTGGATCTTTTACAGCCTCTTGAACAATGGATTTCATCACTTCAATAAACCGATCGAGAGTTGCCTTTGATTCGGTCTCCGTTGGCTCAATAAGCAAACACTCTTTAACTATGAGCGGAAAGTAAATCGTTGGAGCGTGAATACCGTAATCGAGAAGCCGCTTTGCTATATCGAGAGCGCGTACATCTTGACTTAAGAACTGATCAGCCTGAACAACAAACTCGTGCATACAGTGCTGTGAGAAAGGAACTGTCATGATCTCTGAGAGCTTCTTCTTCAAATAATTCGCATTGATAATCGAAACTTCTGCAATTGAGCGCAGGCCAAATTTTCCATGCAATAAAATGTAGAGATAAGCGCGCAAATAAATAGAGAAGTTCCCATGAAAAGAGGCTAAATAGCCAATGCTTCTTTTCGAAAAAAGCTCTGTTCGATAGCTATCGCCTTCTTTGATAACTCTTGGTAGTGGCAAGTAGGGAGCTAGTTTTTCTCCGCATAAAACAGGTCCAGAGCCCGGACCACCTCCACCATGTGGTGTTGAAAAAGTTTTATGTAAGTTCAGATGCATTACATCAAAACCCATCTCCGCTGGCTTTGCAACATAGAGCATCGGGTTAAGATTGGCCCCGTCATAATATAAAAGACCGCCTTTTTCCCGAACGATTCGAGTAATCTCTTCAATATTTGGACTGAAAAGTCCCAGCGTATTTGGATTTGTAAGCATCAATCCTGCAAGGCTTTTTGCATCTACTTTTTCAAGCTCTTCTAAACAAACATCGCCTCTTTCATCTGTTGGAAGAGAAAGAGTCTTAAAACCTGCCATAGCGGCTGTGGCGGGATTTGTCCCATGAGCGCTATCTGGAATGAGCATAACATTACGCTCGGGCTCGCCACTCTCTTCATGATACTGCCGTATCATTCTGATACCAGCAAACTCTCCTTGCGCCCCAGCATTGGGAACCAAAGAGCCTGCATCCATTCCACAAATATCACAAAGCTTATCTATCAAGTCTGATATCAGCTCTAAGTTACCTTGAACGGTTTCATCTGGCGCTAGCGGATGTGTTCGACAAAATCCAGGTAGTGCTGCGGCTTGCTCATTTACACGAGGATTGTACTTCATCGTACAACTTCCCAGAGGATAAAAATGCGTATCAATCCCCATATTTTTTTGAGCAAGAAGGCTAAAGTGACGCATGAGATCGAGCTCTGAGACTTCAGGAAGAGGAAGTTCATCTTTTCTTAAAAGCTGCTCTTCTGGGGAGTACCGTTCAAAGATAGAGCCACTTTTTGGCAAAGAGTAAGCTCTTTGTCCTTTTTGTGATTTTTCAAATAGGCTCATGCTAAAACCTCCTTAGCTACCATTATATAGCGCTCTAGCTGCTCTTGGCTTTTTGTTTCCGTTACAGCGATAATAAGCTCATGGGTCATCCCTGGAAAAAAGCGCGCAGCTGGGATACCAGCTTCAATACCTTTTTCTCGAAACAGAGGAAGAATTTCGCTTACAGGACGGTTCAAGCGAACAGTGAACTCATTAAAAATTGATGAGATACCGTACTGCTCAACTGCAGGAAGAGCTAAGAGCAAATCTTTCAGATAAGCTGCTCGCTGATAGTTTGTCAGAGCGAGCTCTTTGACACCTTCTTTGCCATACCAGAAAAGGCCAACAAGAGTTGCAAGAGCTGCTAAGCTCTGCGATGTACAAATATTCGAAGTTGCCTTATCACGACGGATGTGCTGCTCTCTTGCTTGTAGAGTTAAAACGTAGCCCTCTCTTTCCTCGGTATCAATTGTTTTACCAACAAGCCTTCCTGGGAGCTGACGTACAAGTTTCTCCGTACAAGCCATATAACCAACATAGGGGCCTCCAAACTGCAGAGGCAACCCAAAGGGTTGCATATCTCCCACTGCAATATCGACTCCAAACTCCCCTGCTGTTCTGAAAAGCCCATAAGAGAGAGGGTTCGAGCACAATATCGTTAACGCTCCAACGGATTTTGCTTTTTCCACTATCGATGCGACATCTTCCAAAGAGCCAAAAAAATTCGGTGATTGAACAAGAACGGCCGCTGTCTCTTCATCTAAACTCTCTTCGAGCGAATCGAGATCAAGCTGTCCATTAAAGAACGGAATATAAACGAGTTCTAGATCTTTATTCAGAAGATACTGATGAGTAACGCTATAATAATTTGGATGAATCGATGCCGCAACCAGTACTTTTTTTCTCTTCGATCTAAAACTACGTACAGCCATCAACGCAGCTTCCGCACAAGCAGACGCTGCATCATATACACCAGCATTTGCAACATCCATTCCCGTTAGTGCACACACTGCAGATTGAAATTCGAATGTCACCTGCAAGGTTCCTTGCGATGCCTCTGCCTGATACGGCGTGTAAGATGTTAAAAATTCCGACTTACTACAAACAGCTCCAACTAGTGCTGGAACGTGATGCTCATAAGCACCACCTCCAAGATAGCTCTCGAGATTAGCTGTGCTATTTTTCTGTGAGAGCCGCTCCATTTTCTGCAAGCCTTCGAATTCTGATAATCCGTCATCTTCTACAGGAGCGCTACACTGAAGAGAGCTCGGAATAGCGTCTTTAATAAGATCTGAAAAGTGGTCCACTCCGATCTCAGAGAGCATCTCACTTAACTGCTCTTCTCTATTTGCAACAAAATCCATCTTACTCCTACTATGAAATAAGGGCGTTATAAGCGCCGCTATCCATCAAAGCGTCTAGTTCTTTGGGATTAGTTAGCTCTACTTTAAAAATCCAACCTTCTTGCTCTGGAGAAAAATTTACTTTCTCTGACGCATCGCTTAGCGACTCGTTTACCTCGGTAACTTTTCCTGTGATCGGAGAATATACATCAGCTGCTGCCTTTGTAGATTCGAGAACAGCAGCCTCTTCACCCGCTTTAATCACGCTACCAACTTCTGGAAGCTCTACATACACAATCTCTCCTAACTCTCGTTGAGCATGCTGTGTAATGCCAATTGTTCCCTGCTCACCTTCAACTTTTACCCATTCATGGGATTCTGTAAACTTCATCATCGTTCCTCTTCTTTTGGATCAATAAAGGGTAATTTTGTAATTTGTGCTCTTAAGAGCTTTTTACGAACGCGAATAAAGAGTGTCTCTCCAATCTGCATAGGTTCGTCTAATAACACAATGGCAATACCTTTTTTAAGGCAGGGAGAAAAAGTCCCAGAAGTCACTATACCGATTAACCTGTCCCCTTGAAGCACCTCATATCCATGCCTGGGAATACCGCCATCAAGCATCACAACGCCATATTGTGAACGCTTTTCTTTGCCAAGGCTCTCTTTTCCTAAAAAGCGAGCCTTGGCTGTTTTTACAGTCCAAGCGGAAACGCTCTCCAATGGAGAAATTGTCGCCGAGAGCTCATGGCCATAAAGCGCATAACCCATCTCTAAGCGAAGAGTGTCCCGCGCTCCAAGACCAATAGGCTCTGCACCGCGCTCAATCAGTTTGTTCCATAAATTCAGTACAAGAGATGCTGGTCCATAAACTTCAAAACCCAAAGAACCTGTGTATCCAGTCCTGGCAATAATCACTTCACTGTTTTGAAACGCACCTGTAATAAAACGCATAGGCCGTAGCGATGCAATAGTTGGAAATAGCTCCTCTAATATAGCTACAGAGCGGGGTCCTTGAATAGCAATGATACCGTCTTCGTCGAATCGAGGCGTAATCGTTACATTAAAATCACTTGCAACTGAACGCATATGAGCCAAATCACTCTCTCTGTTCGATGCATTAACAACGACAAAAAATTCTTCGCTACCACTGCGGTACACAATCACATCATCAACAGCACCACCTGAACTATTCATCCAAACTGTGTAGGTTGCCGTTCCATCTTTTTTCTCAGCAATCTTATTTGTTGAGAGGTAGTCGAGAAAAGCCTCTGACTCTTTACCCGTGACCATCACTCTTCCCATATGAGAGACATCAAAAATCCCCACTGCACGTCGCACAGTTTCGTGCTCGTGAGTGATTCCTTTTTGGTACTGGATGGGCATCTCCCATCCTTCAAAATCCACAATCTTAGCTCCAAGAGCTACATGTCTATCGTAAAGAGCTGTTTTCATACACCACTACCCGTTTTTTTTAACCGCGTAGTGTAGCATGAAAACACTCTTTTGACCACTCTTAAACAGCCCAAAGGTGCGATTAGAAAAGTAAAGAGTCTAAAATTTCTCAAATATTTTTAATGCTAGAATAGAGGGAGTAATTTAGGGCGCCTCCAGTCTAGAGTTCCACGATATACTATACCAAGATTGGCCATAGGTTTGGATTTTCTGGTATGAGATTTTTTCGTTTGCCTAAGCGTGAAGATCGTAGTAAATATTGGCATACCAACAAGTTCGAACACAACGCCAAACGGGAAAATCTCATACCAGAAATCCCTATAAACTTAAAAAAGCCCCTATCGCAGCAATTCCCAGAATAAAAAACCCATCCAGAAACACATCTACACAGAAAATTCTGTTTTAATAAACAAACTCTTTTGCTTGTTCCTCGGGGAACGCAAAAGCTTGTGCGTGATTGAGGATAAGCTGCTCTAGCTTTCTAACATACCTTTTGGGATCAGCAAGTTCATTATAACGATTTAAAGAAAAGAGTGAATGCTCTTTTTGCAAAGCTTGATTCTTCAGTAACTCACATGCAAGCTCCATATACTCTTCTCGATCACACGAGCTAAGAGCTCTCTCTTTACTATAATAAATCCCGCCAACGCGACCTTGAATGGGACCGTTTTCATCAAACATCGTTACAATCGGAAGACCTGCTGCCATCGCATCTAAAAGCGCAAAACCACCACCTACGGGAAATTCATTTAAGTAGAGATCCATTGAACGTGCAATTTGCGAAGGCACTGCGCACTGCTGCAATAAATGCAGGCGCTCTTCAACACCTTCCATACGACAAGCTCTGACTAACTCACCCTCATATTTCATCTTTCCTATAGGACAATAATACGCCTTTGGGCATCTTTTCAAAATATTTGCAATCGCCCAGCACATATCAGCTGAAAGCCTACTTTGCAAACTATTTGAAATCGTTGTTATCATTTGAGCATCTTCTGGAAGCGAAAAAGAGCTCTTTGGATACGCTTTTGCCTCCCACTGCTCCTTAACATCTACCACCATTGGCAGCGTTACAACTCTACTATTAAACGCTTTTAAATCCCTAGAAGCTCTCTCACTACTCTCTTCAGCACTATTGATTACCAAATCAAAACCTTGTTGCGTTAGAGGATAGCCGTAATCTACAAAAACGGAGAAGGGAGCATCCATCAAATTCGCAGCTAAAATATTAATCACTCCCCAGCCGTGAAAAACTGCTATATCCACATTCTTTTGGGATATTTTCTCGACCAAACGCTCTGCTGCTAAGAGATATCCCCCACTTTCTTCTTCTATATCAACCTCAATTTCACTTTTTCTAAGGTCCGAGAGCAACTTTGGAGCTCTTTTAAAAGAAGAAAGCGACCGGTAATAAAAAGAGGGGTATTCATCAAGACGAAGAATGTACTGCTCAGTGCTAAAGAGAAGCGGTATGAGCTTCTTTTTATCATGATACTGTAAAATCGCTTTTAAAACACGCGTAGGGGCGTGTCCACCATCCACAAGCTGGTTGACCACATGAGCAATGACAGGTCTATCTTTAACAAAAGAGCGCTTTTTTATCTTTTTAGCACCTATTTCCTCGAGCGATCGCTTCAGAAAATCACACTCTAACGCTGTTCCTTTTTGCTTTTCGAATAAAGGCTGAGAAAAAGCATTCATCGAGAATAAACTCGCTTGTAGAGCAATCTCTTTGCTCTTTCCAAAACGATGATACAGCTGCTTGTAATGTAATGTACAGCCTAAGCTCAGTAACTCTTCAACGCACTTCGTATCCTTGTTCCAGAGGGAAGAGTCTAGAAGCAGAGACTCTTCAAAACTTTTTGTTATTCGCTTGTAACAGTGCGTTAAAATAGGAAATTTCGAAATCAATACTGGTTCGAGCGGAGGCTTCAATTGCCGAAAAAAAGGCTGGCACTTTCTTTGTGCAACAAGATCGTCACTCAAAATAAAAAAAAGATGTTCCCGCTCTAAAAGAGTTTCAAGAAGTGCTGGAAACTGTAAACAGTGATATAGCTGCCAAAGCGTTGAGAATAAAAAAATCGCAGGCTTACGCTTAATGGGTTCTAAAATAGCTTTCCAATCAAATTGCATAGCTTCCATAAAGATAAGGGGCGTAGAACTTCCCCTGGAGAGCAGAGCTTTTTTCACTCTATTCTCTTCAGAAATTCCGATTGGAAATGTCAATGGAAAACAAGGTTTTACCTCGTGTTCAAGCACACTGAAAAATGAAGGCCTCTTTTTTCTAAACCAATTAATAACCCTTCGAAAAAAGAACAATCGACGCAGAGAGATTTCATCCATGCCTTTGTAAAAATGCATGACCCCCGCAATAAGCTCATCACTTGGTATGCCACCCTGAACATCAATTTCACAATACTTCAGCCATACTTTCCAATACGCATTGCCCTCTTGCCTCAAAGACCTCTGTATTGTGTGTGAGTCACAAGCAAGCATGTTAATAACAACGGAGTCTGTACTAAGGGCTCGAAGAAAAGAGTCGTAATCTCCAGTTACTTGAGATTTTAGCCTCTTTTGAAGCTCTCTATTCAAATCGTATGCAAATAATGGAGGTGCGTTTAGAAGAGAGTCTGCATAATTCAAAATAAAATAATCCAGTGGATGCGAGCCTACTAATAGATCCGCCTCCCACACAGAAGAAGAAAATAAATTCTGTAGTGCATTAAAAGCACCTAAGCCAGAATAATCATCGATAAATCGTTTAATTGCTTTCGAATGTCTCATAATATTTCTTTATTAACCTATCTTCGATAGTTCGTACATACTCTTTAGGATTTACCTGCTCTTTATACCTTTTCAAAGCAAAAGCCGACCACTCCGAATGCAACTTTGGATCTTCAAGTAAAGCAACAGCTTGCTCGACATACTCCTCTGTGGAGCATGATTGAATCGCTCTTTCCTTACTAAAATAAATACCTCCAACACGTCCTTGAATAGGTCCTTTCTCATCATACATTGTAACAACCGGACAACCAGCTGCCATCGCATCTAAAAGAGAAAAGCCTCCACCAAAAGGAAACTCATTAAGATAAAGATCCATAGAACGACTCAAATGGCTTGGTGCAGGATGAAGCCCTAAAAGCCGCACCCGATTTGCAACACCTCTTTTTTTAAAAAAAGAAAAGAATCGCATTTTATTTTTTACATTACCAATCGGCATATAATAACTTTGTGGGCAACGCCTTAATATTTCACTTATTGCCCAACACATCTCTTCTGAAACTCTGTCATCGAGATGATTAGAGACCGTTGTCATTATTTTTGCATCTTCATCCACGCCAAAATGGCTCTTAGAGTAAGGTCGCCTCTCCCAAGACGCTTTGACATCGACAACCATAGGAACAACTGCAATCTCTCCATCAAACTCTTTACACGCGTCGCTGTACTCTTTTTTCGTCTGTTCCGTAGAAACAAACAGTAAATTAAATCCTGGATAATAAGAGAGTGAGCCGTAATCTAAAAACGCTTTAACTGGAATATCACAACACTTCGCAAGCAGAACAAATAGCATGTCGTTTCCGTGGAAAAGCGCTATATCAATCTCGGCTTTTTCAAGCTCATTTTTTAAGTATTCTGTAGTTTCCAAATAACCCTTTGTACCACTCTGTAGGTCTACTCGAATTCCGCTCTGCTGACACTCCGCTAAAAATCCTGGGGCTCTGTCCTGGCTTGGAGGCGAATAAAAAGGGTGATAAGGGTATTCTGCAGCACAAAACCGATGAACTTCCGTACTGAAAATTGATGTGTGAAATCTCTCTTGATCCACATTCTCAATAAGTGTCTTTAAGCTCTTTGTCGGAGCGTGGCCATAATCAATGATTTGGGAGACCAAGTGTGCTATACGCAAAGGCTTTTGAGTAGATCGTTTTTTTCTATTCTTTGCTGCTTTTATACCCTGAAGAACCTCTCCTAAATAATCTGGTAAAGAAAGAGAGCTTTTTGAAGCGTGATAAAAAGAGCTTTTATGCGCATCATTCCACTTCTCATGGCGCATGGCACACTCTAAAGAAAGATAGCGACTCTTACCCAATTTCCGGGTAAGCATTTGATAATTAAGCTCTCTTCCAAAGTGATGCAGCAACCCCGCAGCGCCCTCTTGCGGTTGCTGGTCGCGTTTATGCTTGTCAATCACATCTGAAATCAAAGATATGAGGTGATCTTTTTTTGACATCACTATCGCATCAGGATAAATAAAAATAGGCTTCAAAATTGCTTTTTTAAGCCTAGAAAAAACAGGCTGCTTTACTAGCTGTCCAGAAGCATGAATGTTGAGTACAAAAACTGGATGAGATCTCTCTTTGAGAGATTCTAAAATTTCAGGAAACTGCAAACAGTGCAATAAACAAGGGACATTGTAAAAAACAAAAAGGGCTTTCTTCCCCTTCAAAGGATGTAACAACGCTCCCCAATCCAAATCGATTGCCTCCATTATCAACAATGGAATATCTTCTCTACACGCCCTTAGTTCTCTCTCAACAGGCTCCAAATTTAACCGTTTCTTTGTAAAACTCATAGGAATAAAAGGTTTCAAAGCTATCCCTATTTGCTTTGCAAGAGATGCGTGCTGATAGATAAATGTATTCACATTCTGTCGAAATTTAACCTGTTCTTGAAATAAAGAACGGTAGCCTTCTGGAGCCGATAAAGCGATCATCTCTTGCTCTTGACTGCTTAAGCACTTATTAGACCTCTCTTCTTTTAAGTACTCTATAAAGACGCTCTCTTTAGAAGAGAGTGCATCATTTTTCAAAGAGCTCTCATGATCACTTTTTATAAGACAAAAAAATCGCAAGTAAACAAGGTCATCCTGCAAACGAAAAAAAAAGCGCTCCCATTTTTTTATTCTTTGTTCTTTTAACCAATTAAGCAACACTCTACCAGAATAAAACGCGTCCAGAGGAGCACCAAAAACCAGTGCATCTGCATAATTAAGAAGATACCTATCAAAAGGGTCTATTTTCTCAAGTAGAGCAAAAGAGATATCCGGAGCAGTAAAAAGCTGTTTTAGAGCAGCTCTGAGCTCTCCTTTTTCGTATAAATGCACAAACTCTTTCATCACACGACTCTGTTTCACACCGCGTCCTCTTTTTTCCCATATCACAAATATCCTATATGTATGCTATACAGTAAATAAAAATATAATCATAGAAACCTAGGAGTCTTGATATGTTGAAGAAAATGTTTTTCTTCGAGCCTGAGAGTCAATACGGTGTGATGCGACACTTTACAAAAGAGCTAGTAAAGGGATTAGAAAAAGTCAATGTCGCCTGTAAAATACTAGACTTCAACGAGCTCGGTGTCAAGGAAGTTATGGACATCGTCAATGAGGAAGAACCTGATTGCACAGCTAGTATCAACCCTGTTCGCCCTCTAAAAGATGGAAGTTTACTCTGTGATCATCTAAAGGTCCCTCACTACAATTTTTTAGTCGACTCCTCAATCGAATTTCTCTATCTCCTTCAAAGTCCATACTCTATTATTTCATGCGTGGACCAGCTGTATTGTGAATACCTCAAACAAAGTGAATTCAAAAAAGTTTTTTTTGCACCCCACGCCGCCCCAGCAGACTTGCAAGCTGGTAATGAAGATGAGAAAGTATACGAAATATCAATGCTTGCCACCCTCCCTGATTTTGAAGGATACAAAAAACGGTGGTCAGACTCCTTTAACCCTACTGTTTGTAAAATTATTGAGCGCGTGACAGAAGAGACTCTGAGTAACAATAAGACCTCTTACATGCAGGGACTATGGCGAGAGCTAGAAGCAAATCAAATTAATCCAGACCAGCTTCCCATTACATCTCTTTTTTGCTCTACAGAACTTTATCTGAAAGGAAAAGCCAGGGTTGAAATGGTCCGCGCTATCAAAGATCATCCAATCCATATTTTTGGCAATCCGCTCGGAGAGCAAGGATGGGAAGAGTACGTTGGTGCTCAAGAAAATGTTACCGTCCATCCTTCTGTGCCTTTTGAAGAGTCTATGGATATTATCAAGAAAAGTAAGATCACCCTAAACAGCTTTCCTTTCTTTAAGTTCGGATCTCATGAGCGTCTTTTCTACGGTCTTGCAAGCGGTACTGCCGTTGTCGCGGACGAGACGCTCTACGTTAGCAACGAATTCAAAGAAGATGAAGGGGTTCTCTTCTATCAACCGTGGGCACCACAAAACATTAATGCAGCTCTCACTGACTACCTCCAGCACGACGAAAAGCGTCAACAAGCTGTTTCAAGAGGCCGAGATAAAGTCATGGGCCAGCACACCTGGGATCAAAGAGCTGTAACAATCAAAGACGAGCTCGGAAAAATCCTCGAAAATATGCTCTAATTA
>JBDQID010000018.1:0-11591 GCA_040264515.1 Chlamydiales bacterium | reverse complement strand
GGCGTGGAGTTTGTGCTTCCATTCCAAAAGTTTTCGAAACGGTTGTTACCATGTCTGCAGCTTGCATTGTCTCGATAAAAAAATTCGAATTTCGGCTTGTAATACCAGCTTCTTGATACGCCTCTTGTAGCATATGGTAATTATAGGGATTTGACTCCATTCGACCCTGAGACTGCCGGTTGTTATTATGAAAAGTAAAAACAATCGGAGTCCTTTCTAAACCAAGCTCTTTTTCTTTTCTTCTGATTTTAAGAGCAATCCCAGCAGTATGCCAATCGTGCAGATGAAGGACTCCTTTATCTGAAAGAGCAATAATCAAATCCGCTGCAAGAGATGTCAAAATGGCAAAGCGCTTTTTTTGTATTTTATGCGTCGGCCCGTATATCGAAGGCTTCTTTTTATCTAAAACAAAAATCGGGTGATCAATCAGATAAAGTTCTACTCCGTTAAAACGAGCAATATGAACGGTAAAAGGGTTACCCTTATGATCAAAATATTCACTTGTTCTCTCGATACAGCTTAAAACTTTCTTTGGAAGAGTACTATACTTCGGAAAAATCAAACGAACACTATTTTTTGGATTATGCTCTTTAATCCCTTTTGCCATTCCTTCAATAGCTTCCCCTAAACCCCCTTGTTTCAACAAGCCTGAAAATTCCGCACCAACCATCGTTACAGTTACAGGTTTATCTGCAAAATTCCGACTTAAAGAGGTCGCAATTCGATCTAAAGAAGTATCGTATGTCACAAGGCCTTTTTTTTCAGATGAAAATGGATTAAGTATTTTTTCAAGATTTAAAAGGTGATGGTTTTGTATTTCACTAATCCATTGATTAATCAGACTGATTTTATCACTTATTGAATGAGATAAATAAATTGTTTCAATATCAATAAAGCTATGAAACGAACTACTTAACCCTCTAAGCTGCGAAAGATGCTCTTTATTTTGAAATTGCATCTGTTGTTTTTCCAAAGTCAATCGATTTAAATCACTATACAAATCACGAATAACAGATAAAGTCTCTTCAAATTGAATTAAAAGTTGTTTGTTTCTATGGTCGTATATTTGAAGAAGAAGAGAAGGATTTTTCTGTAACTTTTTTCTACTATCCTCAGAAGAGGCATCGGAGAGCGAAAGCTGCACGGCAGATAAGAGAGGGTGTAAAATCTCGTTAGAAAGAGAAAAAATTGCTTTCGGAGTCGCTTCTTTCGAGGTCAAATTCAAATAAAGATCTTTTATTTCTTGAAAATACCCATTAAACTGTTCTGATTTCAGAAGAAAATTATTTTCTAAACAAACTGTCTCAACAGGTTGATCATCTTGAAGTTGATCCGAGGCAAAGAGTAAAGTAAAGCTAAGAAGAAGCAGTAGTACTAAATAAAAATCTCTTTTAAAGCAACTAAGCACATGAGACATCATATTAAAAAACCTCATTATTCACCTGTATTTATTTTACATCTATTATTTCTGAGCCTGTATTAATACAAGAATTTTCAGAGAAGCATATATTATATACATTATAAAATATTTACAATTAACTTCCCGTAAAGACTCCATTAAGATTATATAAAGAGGAGTAACGCAAAACCAGTTACCACATAAGTGGTTTAACACAAACAGATTAGCAAACAACCCCTCGATCCTTTATCCCTATGCAAAGCTCTGTGCTATGTTTATGAGACGATCGTTTACTTAGAGCACGGTAGTGGTCGTTTCTCTCTTTAGCCAAGCACTTTAGTGCTGGGAAAAGATGAAAAAATCTCAATGCCACGGCAGTGGCATCTCTCAACCTCTTCAAATTAAGATTCGAGCTCACGTTAATATACTCTCAACGAAGCGGCCGCGCTACAAACAGCGAGCATTACATAAGGATTAGGATCCTTAAGATCAACGGCGCACCATTTGTAAATAACAAAAAAAAATACAGTGAACAAAAAAAAGAAATCCATGCTATTATAGAAAGAAAGAGGAATTTTTATTTGACTATACCCAAAGACGAACCCTTTTCTTTAACTAATCGCAATAATATCTATATTGGTGTGGGTGAACAAATCTTCAAAATAAATTCCAACCGTCCTAACCAAAAAATAACAGCGATCTCACTTCCCATATTTAGAGAAAAACTTTCTCAAGCCGTTAAAAATAAAGAGCTTCTTCTTTTTCATAACGGTCAAATCTATACTATTATACCTCCTAAAGAGAAAAAAGACTCCAGGCTAAATTTTTTACTTAAAGTCATTAAATCCACTCAAAATGCTGAATCAAAAGCAGGTGAAGCTGTAAGAGGAGAAAGTGAATTTCAAAATATCATTAACTCTCTCCGTCATCAAGGATGTCAAATAAAAGTAGATCCATTAACCTGGAGTGCCACAAACTTTAGCCATTTTTTCGGAGACTCTTTTATCAAAGGAATATCCATTAACAAAGAGAGGCTAGAAGGTGCAAAAAAAGAACCGTTATATAGACACCTTCTCCAAGCGATCGAGGAGGATCAAGCTAACTTTCTGCCTCCCGAATTTAAAGAATCTATCAACAACTCCCTTAAACAACTCATTCAAGCCTCTGAAGTTTTAAAAACTACCTCCCCTGAACAATTTTCCGTATGGATTCGAAAACGTATTAAAGAACTTCCTGTAGGTGAATCAATCACAATTCCGGGAGGATGGACAGCTCAACCCAGTGGCCATGCGATGCTCTATAATATAACGCGAGAGTCTGCTGAAGAGTTTTCATTTAACCTATTTAACGCGGGAGCTGGCCTTGAGTACCATCCAAGTGAAACCCGTAACAGTGAAAGTACAGGAGGAATGGGAGTCAAAGATTTCGCCTTTCCTCACCTTAGAGCAACAATACCTCTCTCCTCACTAGATAACTCCACTTCCTGGAGACAGTATGCTAAAATGCGAACCAGTGGAAGCGATGATCTGGGTAATCCACTACAAGCAAAGCATGTTTACGAAGGCTTTTTATTAGGATTTAGCCCTACATCTATCAGCTTTCCAAAGATAGCTGATTCCATGATTACTCCCCAAAGAGCTGGTACCTGTACTTGGAAATCTCTTCTTGCCTTCTCTCGCTCGACTCTGGGCAAGAGAGAAACAAAACTATTTAAGTACTTTATTCGCAATCGAGAAGTCATTATTACAGAGCAAAAACTCCATGCAGAGCTAGAGCAACTACAACAAACAACATTTCCTGAGAACCGAGCTCATATCATGAAGCTAAAAGGTGAGCTCAAGCTCATCGAAAAAGGAATCAGTAAATTTTCTCGCTCTTTAGAAAAAGGGCTCGATCAAAGAGTCATTCCTCTTGAATCTGCTGAAGAGAGTCAAGAGAGAATCGATGCTCTGAGATGTAAAATGGAAGAGATTCACGCATACATACGTGCCACAACGACTCACAGCTCTATCCCCGAAACTATCCAAGATCAAACAGACTTCCATTTATCGCTCCCTCTAATACCCAAACAGCCTTCACCTCAGACCGTTCCCACTGTTCCACCCTACTTCCACAGTGACTCTTCGATAACGATAAGAAGATTACAAAGCGGCAGTTTCTCTGATACCGCACAAGCACTATTTTCCGTAGTACGCACAATTGAAAAAACGATTGAGGCAAGCGATTTCGACTCCGCACTTCGCCTCTCAAAAGAGGTCCTCTACGCACTTCCCCCGGCTATTCGTACAAGAGACTCTTTCTGGAATCAAGCCTCTATAGAAGGCACCCCTTATTTACTCGATAAGCTCGCACAACTTACAAGCTTGGCGTCAAAAGCGTATTGCAAAGTCGCACAGATTACACCGTCCAGTATTGAGAAGCAACTTGATCCAGAGCACGCTATTTTAATGAACAAAGCATGCATAATTTGCCATCAGCTCTATCATAAACTACCAGAAAAGCTCAGAGGTGTCCCAGGGGATATTCCTTATCACTCAGATATCTTTCCTTTTTCTGATGTTCGTATTATGTGCCACTCTGCAAGAGCTGCAAAAGAACTTCAACGTCTTGAAGAGTACGGTCCATCAGATGAAAACCTCTTCTTTTTATCTAACCATGGCTATGAATCCGCTGAAGCACGACTCCTCCAACAAATGCCTCCACACACAGAGCTAGACTTTCTGCTCCGCTATCATCTCTCTCAAGGAGTTTCTTTTTCTGAGGCTAAAAAAAAGGCCGCTAATCCTACAGAGCCGCTTCCGGCACCATTTGAAGCGTTAAGAACGCTTTATAGAAACGCCTATTTAAATTTTTATCAATCAAGATATCCTTCAGAAGGATACACTTTAGATAACAAAATGATACAAAATTTATTCTTCAAGACTTCTATACAAAGCGAAAAAGTTGCCTCTGCAGGACTCTTTCCAATGAAAGGGTGTGTCTATGAAAGCGCAAAGCGTCAAGGTATAGACAGTCACTTTGTACCACATGATCCATCATCAATAGTATCACATCTTTTAACAGAGAACGACACTGTCCTATCAACTCTACAAAGTAAAACAGCTACTACAGATGGTATCTTTCATATAGACTTATCTGAGAGTCCCTCCCAACATATTTTACGCACTCTTTCTTACTTTTCGAAAAATCCGGATCTACTAAAAGAGCGCGATAATCAACGCGTTTGTGAAAAGCTAATTTTTGGTAACTCTTCGCTATTATCCAAGATGATTAATGAAGAGCCGGGATTCGTTATTCCACTAATAACAAAGTTTATCCATCAAAGTTTACAACATTTTCATCAAAAACAAGAGCCTCTACCTGCATTATTTTTACTACGAATAAGCAGAGCATTAGATTCATATATTCCAAAAGAATATGAAGAAAGTATTATTCCAAATTGGAAGAGTCTCATCGACGATTTAAAACGCATTGATGAACTATCTGATGAAGAGAGCTGCTATATATCCTTAGAAGAACTTATCTGTTACAACAATCAAACAGAATTTTCTAATGAAGAGTGTGAGCGTTTACTTACAGCCGCTTTTCTTATTAATGACAATCCCGGCTTTTCTTCTGGCTTAAACCACAAAGAGAAACAACAGATGCATACTGCATTGAAAAACCTAACGAATTTTCTAAGCCTTCAAGAAAACCAAGGAGCGTCCTTTCTCTCTTTTCTTGTCGATGAGGAAGGTGCTGGTGGAGATGAAAGAAAAAGTAGAGACAGTCCCTTTTCTATGGAACACTTTCCATTAGCCGTATGTGAAGAAAAGAGTATTGCTCTAAACCTCCTTGAAGGGAAGCTCTACATCGAAGGTGCTAGCGGTAAGTCCATTCCATCTGCTCTTTACGATTCAACATGCTATGATCTTCTCTATGACAGAGGAAAAACTTTTCAAGAAATAAACTCTACAGCTTCCTCATGCCGAGTTGTTGATGATAAAGGTGCTGTAACTACTTTTTATGAATTCCGCGAAGAAAATGCTGCTATAGCTACAGCTGTAAAAAAGAGCTCTATTGACCTATTTCTTAAAAAAATAGCCATACAAAAAAAACACGATCTCAATAGAATAATCAACCTGATTTCCAAGGAAATCCCCTCAATTATTTCACAAACAAGCCTCCCTTCTACAGTATGGAAAGCGAGACGCGAAATATTTGGAGAGCTGTGCTGGCTTTGTGAAAACCCTCGTGATCTTCTCTTAAATCAAGATTACGCAATCAGTGAGGAGTGCTCGATATGGCACTCTGAGGTATCTGGTGTTTTATTTTGCGTTAACAAAGAGTCCGGAGAAGTTGATTTCGTTTACGACCGTGCACTCTCTGCTTTAATTCCTCAAAAAGCTGATGATCCAAGATTTGGTCTAACCTTATCTACAAAAGACAAAAACAGCCGACTGTATACTTCTGTTGCCCGCTTTGATCGCTTTTACCAAAGCTGGAAAGATTCGGAAGGAAATGTACAAAAAATCGAACTGCCCAACTACAACATTACATTCAACCGAGACGCAACCGGCCTCTGGCAGTGTGAAAAAGTTCACGGCTACCACCTATCTCCTAATCAATATATTGAAGGGTTAGATAACTTAGAGGGCTACCTTGTTCTAGAAAATGAAAAAGGGAAAAAAAGAGTTTTAATTCCCCATGAAAAAATTATAGCTAGCAACAATTTGTCACGGCCAGTAACCTTAAAAGAGACAAAATTTTCTGGGCAAAAAGAATTCTTCTCTTATCAAATCAATAAAAGAGGGCGCTTACACTCTAGTTCGATTGAAGGAAGAGTCCATCTTGCAACGATTTACCTTGCACAGCGCTCTGAGCATACCATCGAAAAAGCTCAAGAAATTCTAATACGACGTGTAAGCCCTTTAAAAGCGTACTCTTTAAAAGAGCTGCAAGCCCTGCAAGAGCTGATCCTGACTAAAGAAAAGAGTAGAGATTCCAGCGTAGAAACGCTTACGACACGTTTAAGGAGTGCAGCTCTTATCGTAAAGAACGGACAGCAATATCCAGAAGCCAAAGATAAGAGCTACCCTGCTGTTATAGAAAAAATAAAAAATATTGTTACTGAAGATTTAGAAGCTTACTATAAAGTAGTAAGTAATATCGGTATAACTGGTTTGAGCGAAGAGGAAGAAAGCTTACTTTTAGACTGTTTTAAAACCGCTCTCTCTTCTCTTTCATTGCAAAAACTCGCTGCTATAAAAAACGGAATATCAGAGAGTTTCTTTCTTGGCAAAGTCCGATCTATACCCGACTTTAGTGACTCTAAATTACTTTTTCCAATGGTATCAAAGCTTTCACAATACGAGCAACGCGAACTTACAGAAGATCTGTTAGATACGCTTGACCCATTTAGCAAGCTCGGCAAGAAATTCCCCTCTTATTTCACAGCTTACTATCAAGCTGCTAAATCCGCTAATCCAACTTTAAGAGAAGAGCTCTACCGCCGTTTTAAGTTTAGCTCTATTTATGAAAAAAGTATCAATCAAATATTCGCAACGCTTCTCCTCAACGTATGCCGTAACCCAGACAGCTATCCTTCTAGAGTAGAATTTGCAACTCTTGAAGAGTTTTACACCGCGGTATTTCAAAAATTTCAAGAGCAAAGTAAAGAAACTCTTGCTGACACACTGTTTGTAGAGCGTAAAGCATCTCTTAGGCCAACAGCAAAAACAAGAAAGCTCGAACATCAGCAAATCAATTTTACCGCTCCTGAATACGAGGGTGAAGCAGCTGCACAGCCCCTTTTACCTTTTATCGAAAATAGCAAGGCACAGCAAGAAGAGCTCCTAGAGAGTCTCCAAAATAAGCAAGAGGAAATCCTTACAACACTCGGCTCTTTAATGTCTGGGAAAAGCGGCTGCGTACAACAAAAGGAGATCTCTCATCTTCTTGGCGATACCGAACTCTACGCGCAATCTATCGACTCAGCAGCACACCAATTCAATCCCGAAGCTGCTGTCGCTTTCAAAGAGCAGCTCGAGTCCGAAGCTGTAGCAAAAAGCGCGCAGCTTCAGCTGCAAGCTGAAGAAATTTTAGCCCTAGCTAACAACCCTCCGGTAGACAGAGCGATACGTGCAAAAGAAAAAATGAAAAGAAGCGGAAAAAAAGTAAAGCCGATCACGCTAGATGACGCTTTGCTGCTATTTGCTTGCCAAAATAAAAATAAATACAGACAAAGAAACCCGTATATCACCGATGAACAAATCAATAATTTACACCACATGATTGGAAACTATCTTCTTGAATCCTCTGCTCTACAACAAAAGCAAAGAGCTCTACAAAAACTCAATGCCTTAGCAAAGACTTCCGCTGAAGATCCGAATTATACAGCGCTCTCTGATCACCTCTACAGTGAGCTTACCTCGCTCAGAGCTTATGATCCATCAGAGCACCCCGAATATCTGCTTTTTGAACACTATAGCGATATCATGATCAGACCTCAGCAAACCGAGAGCTTAAACAAACTTTTTAACGGACTCCAAATCGAAGATAAAATAGAGCGTGATATTGTTATCCAACTAATTATGGGAGCTGGTAAATCCAAAGTACTCCTTCCTCTGCTCGCACTAAAAAGAGCCAATGGACAAAACCTCTCAATGGTCATGCTCCCTGAAGAGCTTTTTTCTGGTAGCTCGGAAGATTTACAAGTGCAATCCGGCGAAACCTTCTCACAAGTTGCAAACAGCATCGACTGGAGCGATCATAGTAGTAAAGGGTTGAAAAATATTTATAAAAAGCTCGAAAAAATTAAAAAGAACAGAGAGTTTTTTCTTACTACCAATAAAGATATGCACCTCTTCTTGCTAAGGCAAAAAGAGGCTATTCTAGAGCTATCAAAGATCCCGCAAGCATTTCAATATCTTGATAGTGAAATCGTAAATCGCGTCGGATGGTATAAAAAAATAGAGACTCTTTTTAAAGAGAGCGGAGACGTTGTTATCGATGAAGTCGATCTCATTCTCCACTCCAGAAATGAAGTACATATTGCCTCCGGTGATCCCGAATCCATCAAGCAAAGCCGCCACGATCTAACAGCCTATTTATATGAGATAATGCTTACAGAACCTGATGTAAAAGAAAGGCTAAACTTTGAATTCTCTAAAATAAAAACAGATGGCTCAAAACCGTATAGCCAGCAGCATGAAAGAATCCTTAAAGGGCTTCTTATTCAAACGTTACTTAACCGCCTCAGACACATCGATCAGAAAGACCCTACGATTCCTGAAGCTGTGAAAAATCTTCTTAATGTCAATAGAGTGAGTTTAAGGAAGTATTTACTAGAAGAGGATGAAGACGCCACCCTAGAACTGATTGCAGCTCTTCCAAAAGAGCTACGCGATGACCTTGCCCACCTTAAAGAAGAAATCTATCAAGTCATTCCACTTACCATAAATAAGAACTCTAACGAACATTACGGGCTTTTTAAAACAGAGAGCTCTCTACTTGCAGGACCCTTCGGTGGTGCTAATAAACCAAAAATAGGCTCTGAATTCGGTAGCTATCGAGAAGTGATCAACTACACGATACAGTCTTACTTAAAAGAGGGTGTGAGCAAGGAATTTCTACAAAGCGTTATTCGAGATTTAAAAAAGGAAGCTAAAAAAGAGCTAAAAGAAAACGAAGGAATGCTTGTTACGGAAACAAAAGCGTACCAACAGTTTGCCCGTTTTTTTCCTGAAGGGCAACAAATAGCTCTGTTTAGAACTCCAAAAGACGACCTGGCAGGTATCCTCTCAACAATCAACGATAACCCAAAAAAATGTATCGAGTTCGTACGCCTCTTTGCCCTACCTGAAGTCAAGATCTATACTCAACGCCTTAGTAGTAACGCACAAAACCTTGTTGAACTTTTTGGAAGAGTAAGCGGCCTTACCGGAACTCCATGGAATAAAGATTCCTACCACCCACGCATGTACACGGATCCTGCTCCCGGCACCGACGGTAAGTCGATCTACCACCTCTGTAGCAAAGCAAAAAACCGTCTGATAACAACCACCTCTAGCGAAGGCGCTGATCTTTTAGATGAAATAGAGCCTAACCCTGAGCATCGCGCGCTTATTGATGCTGGAGGTCGTTTTAAAGATCTTTCCACTCTTAAAGTTGCTCAAAAGCTCTTAGAAAAACAAACTCCATTCGATGTTAACGGAGTCATTTTCTTCGAAGGTGACGAAAAAATGGTCTTAAAAAAAGGGAAGAAAACGCCTATTCCCTACTCACCGAAAGAACACTCTGCAGAACACTACTTTAGCTATTACGACCAAAAACATTGTACGGGCGTTGATCTTAAACAAACACCACAAGCTAAAGCGTGGATCACCTTCAATAAAAACAGCTCGCTAAGAGATTTCACTCAAGCTGTATGGCGCATGCGTCAATTGGATAAAGGACAAAATATCACACTAATTCTACCACGCGAACTACAAGAAATTATGATGCAAAGATTGGCTCGTCAAGAAGAAGAGCCGAATATCTATCATGTTCTTTCTTTTTTGATGAGTAACCAGGCAGAACAGATTGCCGATGACAACTTCTTTGCTCTAAGGCAGCAACTCGATAATATCATCCATTCAAGAGCAAAACAGCTACTTTCAGCCTATAGCAAAGAGAAGATCTCCTCTATAGATTCTCGAGTTCTAGACGCTATTTTTACAAACTTCGTTAGCGATAGCCCATTTGAACAAGTCGGAGGTTTTAATAAAAAAGATGACCGTGAGAATGTTATCGAAAATTTACGAGCGCAAGCTATAGAAAAATTAGAACTCTTAGAGCATCTATTTTTACATGAGAAAGGGAAAGAAGCGTTTATCGCAGAGTGCCATTCCACAATCAACAAACTCATTGAGTCTGCTCTAATAGAGGCAAAGCTACCCGAAAAACTCCCCACCCAAAGTGATCGCACCGAACAGACAGAAGTGCAGCAACAAGTACGAACGCGTACAAAAACACAGACACAGACAGAAAGTAAGCAAGAGCTAGAAGAAGAAGGCACAAATCTTTACCAATATGCAGGAAAGCCTTTAGAGGTCAAAAAGTGGATAAAGCAAAAAGCTAGAGAGTGCGCCACCATTCGTGAAATTTTCACTACAGAAAGCGATCCCAGTGCCATTTCCCCTCAACGGATGTCAATATTTTCCGTTCAAGAGACTCTAAAGCAACGTTTTTCTGAATCCAATTTTTCCAAATTCTTTCCTTCTAATGTGCTGATGACAACTCAGTTTGCACTAAGCCTAAGCAACTCTGAACCACTGGATTACTCTCAAAAGAAAGCGCACTCTTTTTTAGTAATCAAAACCGATACTGGTGGAAGTTCTGAAGGCAAGAGTGCTGAGCAATATGGAGGTGAAGATGAATATTCCATTGTTCTTTTAAGCCAAAGTGAAGTCGAAGAAATGAATCACCTCCTAAAAGAAAAAAGAAAAGAAGCTTGGAGTAGTGAGCAAGATCAAGTTTTCTTATATACTCTTGGCCTTGGTGCATCCCAAAGTAATGGGAAAATTTCACCGGATAGAGTGCACTCTTTTACAGAGCAAGCGACATTCCAACATAACCTGCTTATGCTCCGTATGCTCAATAAAGAGCCCCTTAGAGAACGCGATATTCAACACCTTCATGAAATGGGATATCAAGAGTGCGAGGAGGATTATGCGAGATATAAGAAGCTCTCAAATAAAGCACCTAAGGGCACCCCTTCAGCAAGGAGCTATAATATAAAGAACACAATAGATATAAACTATAGAAAAAATATAATGTCTTTTCTTATGAACCTAAACTGATCTTAATAGCTTATAATTTATCGTCCTACAGACTCTCTCTTGATCTCAAAATACGTCTTCTAAGTAGTCCTTTACAAGAAAGTTACCACTGCAATTCTTACATTATATTTGTTGAAATAATTTATGCGAATAAACAGTCAATGCTAATACTCTATTAACGTGAGCTCGACTCTTAATTCCGCCCTGTCTACTGGTTTATAGAAACAGTTTTTAGACCACGGTAGTGGTCGCACCTCTCTTTAGCCCAGCACTTTAGTGCAGGGAAAAGATAGAAAAACATCTATGCCACGGTAGTGGCATCTCTCAGGATCTCAAAGTTAAAAAAGAAGAGAAGTACCGCTGTCGCGGCACACTGTCCTTATTATCCCGTC
>JBDQID010000017.1:0-11619 GCA_040264515.1 Chlamydiales bacterium | reverse complement strand
TCTAATAAAAGATCTCCACCAATTTCTAAGCAGCGATCAATAACAGAAATCAAGGGGCCCATAACTGACGGACCCCCTTCTTTGTTGTAATTCACCAAACCCAAACAAACCAGTGCAAACAGAGTTTTAGAGCGATGATTTCGATGTGTAAGAGATGCTCCTTTTTCCACGAAATCCGCGAGATCTTCTTTGAATTGATCTGTAATAAAATATTGATTTTTAGTGAATGTAATATAACTTCTTAAACCACTATTTAAATCAGCTCCTTTTACGATAAGGTGATCAAAAATCTGGGGAGACTTGAGCTGCTTTGCAAGAGAGAGCGCTGAATATTTACTAGGAGACGAGGAGTCTGCAACATGAGCAACTTTGTCAATTAAAGTCGGATTATACTCTATAAACCAGTCTATCGCTCCTAAGGCCTCTCTCTCAACTGCCTTTAAAAAATACGATGCTAGTATCGGTTCTGAAAATTTAAAACCATGCTTTACTGTGATGATTAAATTCGCTATCTCAAAGCGACTCTCCTTCAGCGCTTCAAAAAAAACGTTATTTGTAATTCTATTAGTAAGAGGCGCTATCCTCAAAAATTTTTCAAACAAATCAGGGCGATTGGCTCTAACAATCGTAAAATAGATTTTTTTTTGCTTTCGATGTGAGAGTTCTCCTTTAACAACTCCATTATCAAGCAGCCAAGAAATCTGATCTATATCTAATGCTAGATCTGGATTTAATCTAAATAAATCTTTGATGTTGGAATACATCTGTCTTGTAGGAATAAAAGCTGCTGCTAAATCGTAGCGCGAATGTCGCAGAAAAGTCGTTAAAATATCCGTTTCTACTAAAACGCTCTGCTCTCTTTCTGCTCTTGGAAATTTCCCTAGAAGGTCCGACTCAATCGCTGAGATTCGCGCTGCTAAACTCTCTACAGAAGAGCCTGCAACAGGCGGAGAAACCCTTCCTGCAAGGCTTGCTGCCTTCGATTCTTCCCAAAGAGGTTCCAAAACTAAAAGTATTGCCTGTATCTGATCAATGACAGAAGAAGCACAACTTTTTTTAGCTACAGGCGATGAAGAAAAAAAATCTTCTCGACCTCTTGCTCGCTTTTCTCCAACAACAATCGATGATGCCATATTCAACCCCAACTTTGTACATCTGAATAGTTTCTTACACTGCTATCGCGTATGTGTATTACGCTAACGCAGAAGAGGATCTTAATTTTCTTGTATTAAGTTACTTATGACTGCACTTTAGACCACGACAGTGGTCGTCTCTCTCTTTAGCCCTGCACTTCAATGCTCGGAAAAGGATAATAATAACATTGTCTCACGGCTGTGACACCTCTCTTTCCCTTCAGATTAAAGATGTTGAGAGATACCACTGCCGTGATATAGTTTTTTTTCTATCCTTCCCAGCACTAAAGTGCTGGGCTAAAGAGAGAAACGACCACTGCCGCGGTCTAAAAACCATAGCCATAAGCAATTCAATACAAACAGATTCAAACTCAATTCTGCATTAGCTTATTGCGCATATGCTACCACAATTTGATGTTTTTTTATCTTAAGACAACTGAAGTAACCAAGCTACAAAACAGCCTTTATCAGGCTAACTTTTTGAGAATTGAAATGCAAGATGGATAATAGCTAGAACCAAAAAGGTTCAAGTGATTAAGGTAGTGATACAGCTTATAGACGAGCTGTCTTTCTTCAAAACCCTCAGCCTTTGGAATTCTTGCATGATAAGCTTCATAGAACTCTTCTGAGAAGCCTCCAAACATATCCATGATACTCAACTCAGCCTCGTGATGAGCAAAATAGGGTGCCGGATCAAAAATTACGGGTGCTCCCTCCTCATCAACAGCAAAATTTCCTTTCCAAAGGTCTCCGTGAATGAGTGATGGGCGAATGGCAACACCTTCAAAAAAACGAGAAAGCTTATCAAGCAACTTATACCCATAAAGCTTAAGAGTTCCATCCTCAATAGATACTTCGGCTAAATCAATTTGAAATTGTAGACGGTTCTTTATAAAAAATTCCACCCAGTTATCACTCCAACTATTCGTCTGTGGAGTACTTCCCAGAGTATTATCCATAAAGTAACCAAAGCGACTCTCTATATTCATAGCATGTAGATTTGCTAGTTGTTCTCCGAATAGTGCCTGAGAGCCCTCTTTTGGTTTACCAAACGAAATGTATTCCATAATAACGTAAGAGCCACCTGTTCTACATAACGTTCCACAACAATAAGGAATTGGAACTCGAACTGTACCTGTTTTATGAAGATCTTCCAATCCGTGCACTTCAGCGTCAAAAATCCCGATACTCTGCTGCTTATTCTGCTTAACAAAAAAAGGACCCTTATCGGTCTCGTAACAGTACCCCTCGTTAATACAGCCGCCTCCAACATTTTTTACGTTAAGGACTTTTGTGCACCCGAGGTTATTTTGCAAAGCGGATTCTATAACAGGACTTTTAAGGCAATGTGTCATGATCGTACTCCAAATAAATGTGCTATCAAACCTTGACAGCACTCTTCTAACATGTCAATAACTCTCTCAAAACCGTCCTTACCGCCATAATACGGATCTGGAATATCATCTTGAGAGTAGTTTGAAGAGAACGCTGTCATAAGATACAGCTTTTTCTTATCCTCTTCACTACGTGCAAGCAGGGTTAACTCTTGAAGTATATTTTGATCAGAGGCCATTATGTAATCAAACTTTTCAAAAAAAAACAGATCAAATTGCTGAGCACGAGATAAAAGGGAATAACCTCTTACCTCTGCTGCTTGGCGCATGCGCGAATCAGGAAACTCTCCTATATGCCATGCACCAATACCACAACTTTCAATATGGAGCTCCGAGCTGAAGCCTTGTTCTTTAGCAAAAGCTGTCAAGATCCCCTCTCCTGCTGGAGAGCGACAGATATTACCAAGACATACAAATAGTACAGACTTCATGAAAACACCTTTAATTATTCAGTGTTGATATTTGAAAACCGTACTGGTCTCCCACTTGAACAACATTACCTGCAGCAAATTTTCTATCATTAACAGAAAGCCAAGCTCCACTTGCAGCTTCTACATCGAATTGCAAAATACTACCTGGACTCAAAGCCATAAGCTCTCCTATCGTAAACATCTCCTCTAAAACAACAATTTTCATTGTAAGTCTTGTATCACTGAGGTTGTGCAAAATTTGCATCTGGGAGTTAGAAAGGTTACTACTTTCTGCTTTTGTCATCTCTTCTTTTTCTTCTTCTGTCATATCCCTCTTTTCCTATCTATTGAACATCCGTAGCACAGCGAAAACCATAGGTACGGTTAACTGTTCCCGGATTATTTCTATGACGATGAGAACAACGTAAATCATCTTTTAAACTTTTCCAACAGCCACCGCGTAGTACGCGGTAAACACCTTGTATTGGACCTTTTGGATTATCTGGCTCTTGAGCTGAGGTTTCGTAATAATTATAACCATACCAATCTTGACACCATTCGTAAACATTTCCCGACATATCAAAGAGGCCCGAGCCATTCGGGTTGTAGCTCATTACAGCTGTTGTATCAGAGCTAAAGAAATTCGCAAGTTTTTTCTCTACATTATCCCCACAAGGATACATGGAGTTCACAGCGCCACCTCTGGCTGCAATTTCCCATTCAGCTTCTGTAGGAAGACGCTTGCCAATCCACTTAGCATAAGCTACCGCACCATACCAGGTTACACCAACAACGGGATGTTTCGCATAGCCCGACTCAATACTAATCTTGCCCCCCCTGCGGTTAATACGAGACTCTCGCAGGCGAATAATATCTTGATTATTACTATCCTTCTCGCCTCCCATAACACCTAAAAAGCGTACGAACTGTTCATTTGTAATTGGGTGTATATCAAGAGCAAAACTCATTAAAGTAATCTGGTGCAGTGGCATTTCGTCACGGTTACCCTCATTACTTCCACGGCTGAACTCTCCCCCTTTTACAACTACCATATCTGTAAGGATAGGCTCTACATGCTTTATTATATTTGGCTCTGGATTGTAATGTTTTACCGTTCCGTCAACCTGTAGGGCTTCGGCTGGATCTGGATCATAATGAGGACGCTCAATTTCTTGTTCGTAAAGCATCGGCTTTAAAGAAGCGCGCTGCAGATTAGGTTCTGCTGCCATAGCAAACTCAAGCTTATGTTCTGGCTCCGGTTCTGGTTCTTGATTTATTGCGACTTGATGTTGGGGCCGCACTGGCTGCAACTCTTCTCTCTGTATTGTCTGCCGTTGCGGCTGCAACTGCGGTTGTGACTGCGGCTGCAACTGCGGCTGTGACTGCGGCTGCAACTGCGGCTGTGACTGCGGTTGTGACTCCACAGGGATTACCAATGGAACTCGCTCTGGAGCTGTTCTTGGGGTAATTACTTCTCCTTTTTTTACAATTCGATTAAGAATTTCCTTAAGAGAAGCTGGACGTTTCTGTGGATTTGCCTGTAAACAGCGGCATACAAGAAGATCCCAATTCATCTTGTATCCTCTTGTCGAGGGCATTTCGAAAACACCTTCAGGAAACTCTTTTGTCATAAGATAGTAAGCGAGTACTCCAAAAGCATAAACATCAGCCTCTCTAGTAACTTTGGGTGCGTCGCTTAATTGTTTTTGCTCTGGAGCTAAAAAAGCGTAACTTTGGAGAAAAGATGCGTGTAGCTTAGAGAGCCTCTTAGAGTCCCCTGGTTGATCGGAGTAACGATCTGGCTCTGCTGCGCTCCCTGTCATAACAGGAACAACAGCAAGAGCGTCTCCTAAAACTTTATAAATCCGATTCAAAACATTTCCAACACCTATAATACGCGAAAGGCCAAAGTCTGAAATGAAAAGCTTTGGCTTTCCTCCCTCTTCACCAACAAGAACGTTATTTAATTTCAAACCTCGATGAATAAGAGGAGAGCTATGAGCGTAGTCCAAAGCGTCTGCTAACTGCTGTAAAAATAGCAATAACTGTTCTTCTTTAATAGCGCCATCAATAGAGGCTAAATATTGCGCCAAATTTGTCGACTCTCCTATCGGATCTACAACACAATCGGTTACAAGAAAATAGGTCCCTTGCGCAAAAGAGACATTATGAATTTTAACAATATTTGGATGGTCAAGAGTTGATAATCTACCAACCTCTTCTTTAAAGCGCTGTATGAAGCCTCTATCTGATGATAACTCTTCTGGAAGTACTTTAAGAACATAGGGTCTTTTCATAAATCGATGTTCAGCAAGGAAAACAGTTCCAAGTGATCCCTGCCCTATTTGCTTGATGATGTTGTAATCGCCAAGTACGCGTGTCATATTTAGTTCCTTTGTCATTGAATCTCTTTTTGTCCTTAAACATAACTCCTTCCCACTATTTCTTCAATTTTATAAGTTTTTCAGAAAAAATTAACACAGAAGCGCGGGAATATTTTTATGAATAAGTTTTTTCAACGTTTGTAACTTTCACGCTCAAATGTACAAAGCCGAGATCAGTTCGATTCTTATCGAATTATTATGAGGGTTGTTAATGCAACTGCAAAACGGTAATTAGTGGCTTACGCCACTACCGTGGCATTGAGATTTCTTCATCTTTTCCCAGCACTAAAGTGCTGGGCTAGAGAGAGAAATAACCACTGCCGTGGTCTAAAAATAATTACCATAAAACAGTAATAAATTAAGAGTCGAACTGACGTTAATTACCGCTTAGCAGTTGCAAAGAGCACTTGATTTTTTCGGTTTCGGAAAAAAACGCTAAGCGGAAATAGCCCGACTTTCCAAAACCTCTCCCTGGCTTTAACCAATATCAAAAAAGCTTCGCTGTAAAAGCGTCTGCACTCCTGCGCTAAAAACATTAAAATAATTCTAGTCTATGAATTACTACTTTCGGAAAATCCGGTTAGCCATTTAATGGAATATGTGGTAGATTATCCCTTTTTGATTCACTACAAGATAAAGAAACATTATGGATAAAAGGTCCCTTCTTTTTATTATTTCCGTCACTTTTACCCTTTTCGTCGTTAATATGTACTTCAATTTTCAGCACGAAGAGCAGCTTCGCGAGTGGAAAAAAGAGTACGGCGAAAAATTTCTCGAGCAACAAGAGCAAAGAGCACAGAAGAGCCAAGAAGCTACCGAAACTGTAGCATCTCTTCCCTCAAACTCTCTAGAATCTGAACCTACCGCGTTTACGAATCAGCACACCTCAGAAGAGTTCTATGTGCTTGAAAACGATTATCAACAATTTGTATTCTCCAACCACGGTGGTGCACTTGTCGAAATCAACCTTCCATTTCACAGTGATAGCAATAAAGAGAGCATCGTTAAAGAAATAGGTTTTGATCGTCTTTTAGCACAGAACTCGCCAAAAAACGCCCTATTCCCACAAAAACCGTTCCACGCCAACGGTAATCTAGAAGATCTCACACTTCCAACAGGCGGTAACTACTACCCACTTCTTCGCAGACATCTCGCTGGAGCACGCGCTGTAGATCCAAAGCAGTACGCCCTTAATATCGTCTCCGACTACCCAGAAGTTGCCCAAACAGTCTACGCCGTAAAAAGCTTCACCAAAGACAGCATCACTTTCGAGGCAGCCCTCTCTCATAGACGTATTACCAAAACGTTCACTCTACCTTCTCACTCCATTGCAGCACCCTACTGCCTAGATGTTTCAATTGATGTCGTTAAAGATCGCAATGATCGCCGTCCTTTGAGGCTTACAACCGGAGTTCCAGAAGTCGAAATGCTCTCAGGCTCTCCTGCTCCCACCCTACAATACCGTATGACTCGCCTCAAGAAGTCTGAAGTCGAAGCCATTTCCCTTCCAAAGGAGAGCATGACCGTTACCTCAACTTCCCCTGACTGGCTCTCTAACTCCAATGGCTTTTTCGGCTTCATCCTCGATCCCCTAACAAAAATCGATTCAGGTTACCGCGTAGACAAAGTCGACGGTACTCTTCTTCCTAGCCGTCTTGTAGCTCTTGACAACGAAAACAGTCAATTTAAAGCAGCTGATCTGCCTGGATACAACTTAAGCCTCCCTCTCCGCCAAGAAGGTGGGCAGATGAAATTCCGTTTCTATGCAGGTCCTTTTGCAGAGTCCACACTCAATGTCGTCGATGCAACTTTCGCAGATTCTGCAACGGGTTATTTCCCTGACTACATTAGCTGCAAGGCGTATCACGGTTGGTTCTCCTTTATTGCAACTCCATTTTCCAAGTTCCTCTTCATGCTAATGAACTTCTTCTACTCCATCACAACCTCTTGGGCATTCTCTATTATCCTTCTAACTGTCGCGTTACGCCTAATGCTCTACCCTCTAAACGCCTGGTCAATGAAGTCTATGCGCCGTATGCAGCAAGTAGGACCTATGGTTCAAGCAATTCAAGAGAAGTATAAAAAAGATCCAAAAAGAGCTCAGCTTGAAGTCATTAATATCTATAGAGAGCAAAAGGTCAACCCGATGATGGGCTGTTTTCCAATGCTCTTGCAGATGCCGTTCCTCTTTGGAATGTTCGATCTTCTGAAGTCAACTTTCGAGCTCCGTGGTGCTTCTTTTATTCCCGGATGGATTGACAATCTAACGGCACCTGATGTTGTTTTCGACTGGGGCTACCACGTCCCCTTCTTTGGCTCCGAATTTCACTTGCTCCCTCTTTTATTAGCAGGGGTTATGTACTTCCAGCAAAAGATGACAACAGTAATGCCAAAAGATCCCTCTCAAATGACGGAACAACAACAACAACAGAAGCTGATGGGCAACATGATGGTTATTGTGATGTCAACAGTCTTCTACCATTTTCCTTCTGGATTAAACATCTACTGGCTCTCTTCAATGTCGCTTGGTATCGCCCAGCAATGGATCACGAATAAGCAGCTGAACAAAGCTTAAGAAGAGTGAATATTCTTATTGCATTTGGAACTAAATTAGGGCAAAGTCTTTCCCTAACATACAACTAAACAAGAGATAAGAGATTATGGAGGCTTGGGAAAGCTTTCTTAAACAAGCAGAGCAAGACTTAGGTAAAGACACGGTAGACAACTGGCTCCGTAGTCTTCAAATCCTACGTTTTGACGCATGCAACCTTTACCTTCAAGCCAAAGATTCTTTTCAAGCTCTTTGGTTTGAAGAGCATATGCGTTTGCGTTTAGAAACTCAGTTCTTCAATAACAATAAAAAACGTATTAAGGTTCACTTAAAAGTCTCAAACAACACAACGCCCTCTTCAAGGTCGAAAGCAAAAAAAAGCAAAGCAACACTTCCAGCTGCAGTGGAAGAGGCCCGCCCATTCTCTATCACCTTTGAAGATCTCGATCCGAATAGCACATTTGATAGCTTTTTATCATCAGAAGACAACCTGCTTACCTATAAGCTTCTTCAGGAAACGGCTGGAACTAACGGCTCGCAACCTTCTTTAAATAGTTTCAATCCGATTTTCGTCCATGGAGCCTCGGGAGTGGGTAAATCACATCTTCTCATGGCAACAGCACACGCTCTGACCAGACAAGGCTTTAAAGCCGTTTATAGCCGAGCAGAAACCTTTACAGAACATGTCGTTAGCGCTATTCGAGCAGGAGAGATGCAAGCTTTCCGTAGAGCGTACCGTAATATCGACGTACTTCTCATCGATAATCTTCATATTCTCTCTAGAAAAAATGCAACGCAAGAAGAGTTCTTTCATACGTTCAATACTCTTCACTTAGCAGAAAAGCAAATCATTCTTTCTGCAAACTGTGCACCACAAGAGCTAAAATACATCGAGCCGCGTCTAATAAGCCGCTTCGAGTGGGGTATTGTCCTCCCCTTAGGACACCTTCAAAAAAAGGAGATGCCAAAGCTTCTTAAGATTAGAACATCACAGATAAAATTTCCGATGAATCCTGAGATATCGGACTTTCTTCTCTCTACATTTACAAGCTCTTCAAAAGCGCTTTGCCGTGCAATTGACGCACTCTCTTTACGCTGTCATCTAGAAGCTATTGCCGTTCCGACCTTAGAACTTACCCAGCAATACCTTGTTGATCTAATAGAAGAAGAAAAACGGGTTGCTCTGACAGAGAATCGCATTATTCAAGCTGTCTCAAAGCATTACGGAATTACAGTCGATGACATCCTAGGCAAGTCTCAAACTCGAGAATACGTGCTACCTCGCCAAATGGCAATGTACCTCTGCCGCTCTCAGCTCACCTTTCCCTTCATGAAAATTGGTGAAATTTTTTCAAGAGACCACTCAACGGTTATGTCTTCTATTAAACAAATCAAAAAACTAACAGAAGATCATAACTCCGAAGTTGCTGGTAGTCTTTCCACAATACAATCAACTCTTAAGTCTCTCTGAAATCGAACTTTAATTGTCTCTATCTACGTAGATTATGCTTTTTTATCAGATAGTCAAGCTTTGACTGCTTTGAAGAGTTTATTTAACATGAGCTCAACTCTTAATTTACTTCTGTTTAGCGGTTTATAGAAATAGTTTTTAGACCACGGTAGTACTCTATCCTATAACTTCTTTGCACCCCTTAAACTGTTCAGGATAAGCTGCTCAAACTCTCCTGAATTTAGTTGAATAGTTTATACGACTAGACTGTAATTATAAAAAAAACTATATGCAATAAAAAAAAATTGTTACAATCGAAATATATGAGATATATGGAGAGGTAATATATGTTTACAGTCGAAATTTTTGGCACCTTTATCGTAGGTATCGGCCTTTGCTTTGCGGGTCTAGATATCTTTGTTAACAGCGTCCGAAAAATTGCAAGCCCGCTATTTCGTACCTATGCTGTAAGCCACTCTAAAAGCCCGATGCACGAGAGTTTATGCGGAGGGCTCCTAAGTCTTCTTCTTGGTAACGTAACCAACGTAACCTTTATGACCTCAAGCTTAGTCTCTAGCAACACACTTCCAGCCTCCGCAGCTCTACCGATCATCACCTGGGCCTTTCCAGGAGCTGCGCTTATGATGCTACTTGGTGCTATCAACATCCAGCTCTCAATCTTCTATCTCATAGGAATTGCTGGTATTATTTTCGCCATCAACACACAAGTCTCTTTAAAGCAACTCATCGAGCCCATTGTCGGAATAGGTCTGATTCTTTTTAGTATTAATGTTATCCAAAGTGAAGCTCTAGCGCTCAAAAAATACGACTGGATTCACTCCACACTACTCTACTGGAGAGAGCAATATTTCCTTATCATGCTATTCGGTTTGGTAATGAGAGCTCTTATCCGCCCAAGCCTTGTGCTTTATCTCTTCTTTGCAGCTCTCTTACATTCTCATTATTTCACACTCGAGCAAGGATTTGCCTTTTGCTTAGGTGTTACACTTACAGCTTCTTTTATCAGTGCTCTAAAACAGCTAGATCTTCGTCCTATTCCAAAAGAAATGATGCAATACAGTATTCTATTTCGCTGGATAAGCGCTGCTATTTTCATTCTAACTTTGTGCTTTGAGCTGTTTTTGGATCTACCTTTCATTCTCTCTTTTATTAAAGCAGTAACATCTAATCGCCCTCTGCAGTTAACGCTTGCTATTCTTTTTACAAATAGCCTAACAGCTATTATCATATTTCCTTTCATCAACTCTCTACATAAAATGTTACAGAAACGACAACCTCAAGAAGAGGGAGAGGAAGAGGGTGATAACGCCTCTCAACTGACCTACATCGAAGAAGTCATCCAGCATGATTCTGAATCGGCTTTAGACTTACTAGACCAAGAGCAAATACAACAACTGGAGATCCTTGCTAAATATGTTGCGAGCCTAAGAGAGCAAGATAAAACAGGGACTCCACCTGATTTAGAAAGTATCCATAAGCCGTATAATGAGTTAGAAGATGAGATAAAACCTCTTTTGACAAAGCTTTCAGAAAAAGACCTTGCCCAAAATACTTTTGAGCGCTATTTGAACTATCTACATCGTTATAATACTGTCGAGGCACTAGAAAAAAACATCTTCTTGCTAACAGGAACGATATCAGAGCTCTTGCGCTCACAAAATGCACGGCCTCTTGTTCATAAATTCGTTGAAGCAATCGATATTATTTTGATGATGGCAGTCGAGGCTAATCAGTCCCTAGAGAAGGATGATCTAAACCTATTAAATACTGCAACAAGCGACAAGCAAGACGTAATGAAAGAGGTAAGAGCTCACTATTTTTCCAAAGAAAGTGAAATGTTTTTAAATCCACAAGAAAAACAAAAGTTTCTAGACCTTATCGTCTACTTTGAACGCTCTATTTGGCTCTTCCATCAACTAAGTGAACTTCTTAGCGAAACAAAAAAATTCAAGCTTAAATAAGAAAAAATCCAATTATACCAAGATTGGCCATAAGTTTAGTATATTATCCAAGGCTTTCTCTTCGCTATATAGAGCCGTATCGCCTTATAAACAAACCTTAAGATAGACACGAAGCGGTAACTCGTGCTCTATCGTATCAGTTCTTCAAGAAAATCAAAATTCAACGTTTAATTTAAAACTTTACCCTTACGTAACATTCAATGGTTGTAGCGCGGGCGCTCCGTCGCCCGCACTCTCATTGAAAGGCCGTTTACCCATAACAACTTACCTTCTTTAAAAATAAAGTGATAAACAAAGCGTTGAAAGAGGATAAAC
>JBDQID010000016.1:0-11842 GCA_040264515.1 Chlamydiales bacterium | reverse complement strand
GTACAACTACACAGCCCAGTATGAAAAACAGGTCGTTGTTCTACAAAAACTCATTAGAAGTTTTCCTAGCAATCGCGAGCGATATTTCGATCTTATTAATCTTCTAGCCTCCCTTGGAAAGTTCAAGGAGTCGTTCGATATACTTCGCCTATATCGAGATCAAAACCCAGCCTCTTTTTCTTTTGAAGATTTAGAACTCGCCCTAAGCCTGCTTTTTAAAAGCTCAAATAAAAAAGAGGGTAGCATTATCATGCTTGCCTATAGTTTTCTAGAAGAGAATAAAAGCGCTGATATGACCTTTCGACTAGCTCGCCTACTACACTCATACGGTAAAGCTGAAATCGCAACAAAACTTATCACGCCGTACTCTCCAGAAAAAATCAAAGATCCAGAGCTTTTCTCAGCTCTTGTAAATCTGAAGTTTGATTTAGGACGAGAGGGAGAAGTTTACAGAACTCTTCTTGAAAAATACCGCTCTGCTCCAATACCAGCAAGAGATGCTGAACTCTATGTCACCCTACTCTTAGACAAAAAAAGCTATACCCTTTTTTTTGATTCGCTTCCCCGTATAGAACTTAAAGGCCTAAGTGAAGAGACCCTTCTTCGTACGTTAGAGGCCATTCAAGCAATGAATAAAGCAAAAGCTGCTCAATATATCCTCGATTACTTTGATAAGAAAAAACTCTTAATCACTCCTTTTTCAAGAATCATGCTTACTCTTAGCTCAAAAAAAGAAAACGCAAATAAAGAACTTTTAGATTTCCTGAGAAATGAGTACCTAACTACAAGCGAAAAGACTCAAATTCTAAAGCAATCCTTTGAGCTCAATAACACAGAGCTTACCATGCAACTTGGAAAAGAGCTTGTGTTCACTCCGTCTTTAAAGGAAAACGAGCTCACAGAAATAGCCCTTGCCTTCATCCATCTAAAAAAAGAAGAAGACGGATTTAAGCTGTTTGAAGAAAAATTCGCGAAAAACCCTGAAGAGAAAAACCGCGCCTGGGCACTCTTAGCAACTGCAAATAAAAAAGAAGAAGCAGTAATTGAGTGGATAGAAAGCCAGAAGGATCTAGACGAAATGATTTTAAGAGACCTTTTCTTTTCAGCACAAGAAAGTAAGCTTAAAAAACTGACACTCCATACGATAGAAAAGTTACAAACAAGTTTCCCACAAGAGAGTTATACAATTTACCTTGCTGATATCTATACAGAAAGAGGAAAGATCCAAAAAGCACTTACCCTATATCGCCAATTTAAAGAGAATAAATCATACCATGACTCGTATCACCACGCTCTAATCTTAGGAATTGATAAAGGCGAAAAGCTTCAAGAAGAGCTCAAAACCTTCCTACTCAAAAAACTACAAGAAGACGATATCAGAGTCGAAAAAAGAAGAGAGATCGCCTATCAACTAAGTGAGTATGCAGAGGACAGTAAAACTGCAGCCTCCATCTTCTTTGATCTTGCCTATGATGCCCCACCTGATAGCCCCGATCTTAACAGCTACTTATATCTACTCGGCTCATCTATCGACAATGATATAAAAGAGTGGCTGCGTCTGCGAGCAACCCATGCAAGAGGAAAAGAAAAAACAGAGTGGATAAAACATCTTCTTTCTAAAGAGCTTGCGACCGAGGCTGTCGAAATATATAAAAAAACTCGAGGCAAGTTTAAAGATCGCTACGGCCAAGAGTTCCTAGATCTCTACCTTCAAGCAAGCTTACAAACAAATAATCCACAATACATCAAAGAAGCTGTTCTCAAAATTTCAGATGAGGAAAAAAGAGCCCAACAGCTCTTAGAGCTAATGCAAATAGCCGAGGCGCAAAATTTCAAAACTCTTAAAGAAAGCTTGCTCAAAAAAACTATGTTTCTTCATCCAAATTTTGGACCAACACTTGTCTATCTTGGACTGCAGTTTTTCAATAAAAACAAATTCTTAGAAGCAAAAAAACAGTTCGAAAAGTATCTCTCAAAGGGAAAAGAGCGCTCTAATCAATGGACTTTTTTAGCTCAGTTTTATTTAGGTGAGATTTTTTTCTTAGAAAAAAACCGAGAAGAAGCGTTTAAGCAGTACGTCCAAGCAGCAAAACTCTTAACAATAGTCAAAGAGACACGTTATGAAATCAAAAAAGCAAAAATCCAACTCACCTATTTACTCGACGACAAAAAAGATGCACTAAAAAAACTCTCTGACCTACAAAAAACGAAGCAAAACACAATCGTACAAGACGTCTTTTTTCAAGCCATTACCATCCAACATATAGACTTGGCAGAAGATAGTGCTAAAATCATGTATCAAAAGAGCCCCACAAAAAAGCACGCCCTCTACCTCTCCGAAGCGCTCATGGCCGCTGAAAAATATTCCCAAGCAATCCCTCTCTTACGCCGACTATTTCCCCAAGAAGAAGAGCTCTACTTTTTTGCTCTACAAAACGCTTTAAAAAAAACAACTCGCTTTAAAACAGAACTCATTGATTTTCTAAAATACAAAATCAATGATCCAAGCTTAAAGCCCAAAAAACAAAGAGAGTTCGCCTATCTTCTTCTAGAAGAAACTCTCGATCCCACCCTTGTTACAGACGCTTTTTTTAAACTTGCCAAATACGATCCACCCGATAGCGCTGATGTCGAGCAGGTAATCTACCTTTGGGGGCCACGACCACATGATGAAAAAGCTGTACCGTGGCTCATTGATCGCACGCTCAACTCTCACGAAGAAGAGGTTGTCCAATGGGCCACGCATCTACAATACGCCTCAAACGCAGAAACGTTTATCGCTGTTATCGAACAACTCTCTGAAAACCTGCCAAAGAAAATACAAAAAATGTATCTCTCAGAGCTGGTAATCACGCAAAACTGGAATAAGCTCGAAAAAGCAATCGCTCACTTTTCTAAAGATTCTAGTGAGGCCGAGCAAGTAAGGGAGCTCGCTCTTCTAGCGCAAACATACGGACTCGAAAAACGCGCTCATAATGGCTGGAAAAGAGTGCTTGAGCTAGAGCCAAAAGATTCCCTAGCTCTAAAAGAGATGGCAAAAATTGAATTCCAAAAAGGCGACTACTCTGATAGTGCTAAATATTTCAAAGCGTATTTTTCCGAAATAAAAGAAAAATCCAACGATATCTACGCTCTTTTTAACTACGCTGAAATTTTGCTAAAAGAAAAACAAACAACTAGCGCATATCGATTTCTTGAAGACGCTCTTGTACTCATACAGAAAGAAAAAAATCCACCTACATACCTTGTAACACTACGGGCACACATCCTCTTTCGCCTCCAGAAAAAAGAAGAAGCCCTAGAGATTTTAGATAAACTCCTTACCCAAAACCCACATAACAGCCAACTTCGCATCGACTACGCCCATATGCTTATGGATAGCGGAAAAATCGAAGAGGCTGAGCGACTCTTCGAGACACCATTCTAAGACTCAAAGCTTGACTCAACACTACATTAACAGTACAGGCTCCTCTACAAGAGAGACTCCAAAATTAAACTCTGCAGTATCTAAATTCACTCTCGTAACTTTACCTAAATCCGAAACAATCAACTCGCTTATAGGAACAATACTTTCTTCCAAATGAAAAAGTGCTTTTTGTAAATCATGCACAGCAAAGAGTAATTCGATAAACGTTCTAGAGGTCAAACTTCTTCCCTCTTCCATAGCGTTGTGATCCAACTCCTTTATCATAGGCTTCAAGGCAGGACCGATTTTATGAAACCAATGCTTATCTATAGTAATATTAGGAAAAAAACTTGCTGCAATATCATGTACTCTCTGAATACCTTCTGGAGATGTTTTAATACAAATCTCTTTTAAGCGCGTGATCCCTAATACCCCACCATTTGACAACTCTGGAGGACGCGACCATCTTTGAAAATCCGGTCCACACACAACCGTTGCTTTTTCCATTTCTTCATCATTACGCCCATACACATAAACAGACATCACCTTCGATCCATCTGCTAAATTAAATTCCATTGATGGACGATATGTAGCAAGAACCCCTTTTGTTGTTTTATGAACGATTTGCGGCTCGAGCCTCACAGACTTGCCAGAAATTTCGATTTGATCTTCTCGGGTTTTCAATCCAATCCGTGTAAATGTAGGCTTTTCAATATCACAACCTTCTGGACGCACAATCATAATCATGCAATTATTTGCCCAAGATTTCGCAGCTTTCCATTGACCAGCTTCATCTCCACAAACCTCAAAACGTGTTGAATCTACAGGAAAACATATAGGAAGACCCAATGTCTTATTAAAAAAACCAGCAACAGCCCCAACGTCTGTTGTTTCAATTTGAATTTGATGTATCGGAGTCCAAGGAATTACTGGAGTTGTAACTGTGCTACACGATGCCATTTATCGCCTTTTTTCAAAAATTTTCATAAAAAGAGACTCAATTTACAGAATGATTTATTTATTTTAAAACGATTTGAATAAAAAAACCGTGGACTTCGAGCGTTTTTTTTTGATAAAAAGCAGTATGCTCAAATACCAACTACTTACAAGCCTACTCTTACTGCTCTTCGCAGCTTCTCCTATTAGCGCAAAGCCATTCTCTTTACAGCTACAAATCCCCTCTCTTCGCTCTATCAAAACAATTGATAGCAACGATGAGCTACTTCTCACATTTAACGGCAATATGCCCGCAAGGCTCCTCGAACAGCTAGAACAACAGTTAGGTCCATGGACGAGCAACTTAAGTCAAGGGTGGAACACCCTTCTTATAGAAACACCCTCCTGGATATCAATCAACGCAACTAAAATGAAGCAAACGCTTCATATTGAAATAAATGAAGAAAAAACAAACGCTATCGTAACAGAAAAGAGCTCTTCGACTCTTCGGGTAGCCCTTGCCAAAGTACGCATGAAATTAGCTGTCGGTGATACGGTTTCAGGATTTAAAATCCTTGATGAGCTAGAAGAGAGCTATGGAAGCCACCTCGCTCTTCTGCAAACAAAAGCATTTGCTGCTCAGCAAGTTGGCATGTGGCAACGAGCCCTACAGCACTTGCAAAAAGCTAAAAATCTCAATACAGAAAATGAAGATCTCGAAGTTGCATGGGATAGTATCCTCGAAGAGCAACGCAGCTTTTTTCGCTTAGGCTTTCTTATTAAAAGGCTAGGCTCCACAGCGATCGAACAAGGCTTGTACATACAAGGCAAACAACTCTTCGAAGATCACTCAAAACATCTGCGCTATCTAATTGAGCGTGAAACCATTCGCACTCGCTCTGTGCAAAAAGTAAACGGAATTATCGAAGGATATAAAGGCAGCTCTATCAGGGGTGAGCTCCACCTTGTAAAAGACAGAGTAGAGGGCGTACAACTTATCGGCTCTCTCTTTGTAAGCGAAAACAATTTAGGCCTCGGCGCATCTTATAGAAAACTCGATTTCAAAGGCGATAACACATTTTATCTACAATGGAGAAAAGCGTATTGGGGCTTTATAGAATCACTTGTTGGTGACGGAATCCGAGATCGCATCGCCTTTAGACGCCACCAACGCATTAAACAAAACCTTATTGCAAATACAGAAGCCGCCTTTAACATCTATGGTATCGATAACATCTACAATGCAGGCAGCACTTTTTCTTTAGATGGTGAACTTTACTACCTTTATAAAATTAGCAACCCATCACTTGCTTTTGGCTATGGCCTTTCTGCTGAATATGTGATAAACAAAAAAGAAAAGATAAATAGCTTGGGTACCTACCATCCACTACCACTAGCAAGCAGGGAAGTTCACTCTCTGACAGCAGAACTAAGTTATCAAAGAACTCAAAAGTTACTAATGAGAGGACTTATTGGTTACTCTATTGACCGTTTAGGCTCGCAAGGCTACCTTCTTAGAACAAGCCTTACCTACTACCTCATACCAACTATCTCCTGGCATCTACTTATTGATCATCACCTAAGCCTTTCAGGCGGTGCCGAAGCTGTGGATACATTGAAGACGGAACTAACATGGTATTTTTAAAAAATTTAAAGCAGTCTCACTGGTACTACGTTACCCTCGAACTCGCCCTCTTTTTCTGCTGCTTTTTTTTAGCCGATCACTACTGGGCTGAAGGAACCCGTTTTCTTCACGTCTCCCCAAACCCGCTATGGATCGCAGTTCTTCTTATCAGTGCACAATACGGCTCAACAGAAGGACTTCTAGCCGCCTCTTTATCTATTGCAGCGCTCTATATCTATAATCTCCCCGAGCAACAAATCACCCAGAATCAATACGACTATCTTCTCGATATCGTTCTTCTCCCCATTCAATGGATCCTAACAGCTGTAATGATTGGAGAGATGCGTGTGCGTCAAAGGGAAGAGATGGATTCACTCAAGCAAGAGCTGAGTATTACAAAAGAGCGCGAAAAGCTCGTTAGCGAAGCGTTTTATAGAATGAAAAAACAAAAAGAGAGTTTTGAAATCACACTTGCAACGCAGTTTCACACACCGCTTATGCTCTATGAAAAAGTACGTAATATCCAGTTCTCAGACAAAGAGCTATTCTCCCAACTAAACGCCATCATAAAAGAGAGTCTTCATGTAAATAAATTTTCACTTTTTTTAAAAAAAGACGAAGAGCTGCATATCGCATCCAAACACGGATGGGAAGAGAGTGACACTTATTCCATCTGTTTTTCCAAAGAGTCCCCTCTATTTCAAGAGGTTATTGAAAATAAAAAAACCATTTCCCACTTAAATCAAAGCGAAGCTAAGCTCTTAAGTGAAGAAGGAATTTTAGCGTGTCCCATCATATCCAATAAAGATTCCTCTTCTGTAATAGGGCTCTTAAAAATCGAAGAAATTCCCTTCATGCATCTAAACTTAAACACCCTTGAAACACTCCCTATTTTATGTGAATTTTTAAGTTCTGCTTATGAAAAATATCAAGAAAAAAGTAAAGAACTCGAGCTTATAGAAACCTTAAAAACAAAAACAACAGACTCTCTTGCCAACCATACATTTTGTCTTAAAAAACAGTCCCAGGCAAAAAGATTGGATATTACAATGAATAAAGAACGTGCAAGTGCTACAAATATTCTTACTCAAAAAGGAGAAGAAATCCTTTCCAAAAACGAGAAAAAAGTTGAATCCTTAGGAAAAAGTTTTTTCTCTCAAAAGAGTCTATAAATGGCACTAGCACTTCTTAAAAAGGCTCAAATAAAAAAAAAGATGTCCGTTCTGGCACCTTTTTTAGCCACTTTAGTAGAAAGCAGCTCGCTTTGGAATTTACATCAAGAAATAATCTCTGTTTGGGGTTTTCTTCTTACTCATACAGTCGTTGTCCTAAGTGTTCTTTTATGGACGCTTCACTGCTATCAAAATAGCAAAGACCTTAGAATGCCCCTTCTGCTAAGCATCACAATCATTGTTCTAGGACCCATCGGTGCCGCAGGCTCCCTTTTAACAAGCATCGAATACCGCCTATTTACAAAATCCAAAATGAATTTCGAAGAGTGGTATCGAGAATTCGTGACCATCAACCAGGGAACCGGAAAAAAACTTGCATATGAAAGCCTTGTTAAAGAAGTAAAAAAAGGAACACTCGGAGAAGAAACAATCGTACCCTTTGTAGATACCTTGGATCGGGGCTCTGAGAAAGACAAACATTTTATTCTTACAAAAATTGCCCAATATTTATCCCCTCAATTTCTTCCTGTTCTAAGAGAAGGAATTAACAACAAAGACAACTCAGTTAAAGTCTTATCTGCCTCAATTATAGAACGACTAGAAAGCTCGTATCTCAAGAAAGTCTTAAATAAATCAAAAAACGAAAATAATACCGAACAACAGCTCCAGGATGCTCAAATATATGCAGACTATGTAAACTCTGGCCTTCTTGATGAAGTGGCTATAAAAAAAGAAGCTAAAAAAGCGATCCAACAACTCCAAGTTTACCTGCTAGACTATCCAGATTCCGAAACAGCTTGCATTGAAGTTGGACGCCTTTTACTTGTTTGTGAAAAAGAGAAAGAGGCACACACATGGCTTAAAGAGTGCATTGAAGAGAAGAACATGTCCTCAGAACCCCTTTTAAAAGAGTATTTGCAAATTTTACACAAAGAAAACGCATTCAAAGAAATCTATAATCTAGCTATAAAGTGGAAAAATAGCGGTAAGCTCACTGAAGAATTCAGAGAAATCTTACAGCTCTGGAACTGAACTACTATTTTATCAAAAGGGTCAAATCACATAGAAAAGGAGCTCTTTTTTTGAATAAAGAAGGCCATAACGAACACAAAAACAAAGAGTGCGCCGATATCTGCTTGATATTAGAGGGTACCTATCCTTATGTGACCGGAGGTGTTGCTAACTGGGCACACGATCTCATCTCCGAACAAAAAGATCTCACCTACCACCTAGTCACAATTTTACCTCCTTCTCTTCCAAGAGTTATCAAATACGAAATCCCAAAAAATGTTCTAAGCGTCAGCAATATCATTGTTCAAGATCTTCCTAAAGGAAATAGCTATGTTCCCAAAAAGAACAAACTCTTCTCTCTGCTCGATCAGAACCTAGACAAACTTTACCACGATAAAAGCCTCTCTAGCTTCGAAAAAATAATAAAACTACTCCAACCGCATCAAAATAAGATAGGACGCAAACTTCTATTTAACTCTCAAGCCGCATGGAAAATGCTCCTTAATATGTATGAAAGAACAATCCCCGACGAAGGTTTTCTGGATTTCTTCTGGTCTTATCGCTCTCTACTCGGAGGCTTCTTCTCTGTTGTACTTGCCGAATATCCCCAAGCAAAAGTGTATCACACCCTCTGCACCGGATATGCCGGCCTTCTAGCCACAAGAGCGCAACTCGAAACAGGACAGCCCTCATTTATCACAGAACACGGCATCTATACAAACGAGAGAAGAATTGAAATAGCATCTGCAGAGTGGTTCAGAGAGTATCAAGCTTTCTCTTTAAGTTTCGAAGAGACTCAAACAAGCTTACGACAATTTTGGATCAATACCTTTACCTCATACTCCAAAATTTGCTACCAAGCTTGCAAGCCCATTGTCACTCTTTACCAAGGAAACACCCTACTGCAAATTAGCGATGGAGCCAATCCAAAACAGATTCGCGTAATCCCAAACGGAGTCGACCTCAAACGTTTTTCTAAAGTAAAAAAAGATTCTACTCCTCGCCCCTTTACAGTGGCTCTGGTTGGAAGAGTTGTGCCCATTAAAGATGTTAAAACCTACATCCGAACATGTGCTGCTTTAAAAGAAAAAATGCCCAACTCTGTTTTTTATATAATGGGCCCCTATGATGAAGATGAAGGGTACTACAACGAATGCATGGAACTTGTAAAACATTTTAAACTAGGCGATCTACTGCAATTTTTAGGAAAAGTTAGAATTGATGATTATTTTGGAAAGATTGATCTTATAGTCTTAACAAGTATAAGCGAGGCTCAACCCCTTGTTATTCTCGAAGCAGGTGCTGTGGGAATACCGAGTGTTGCCACAGATGTTGGTGCTTGCAGTGAAATGATTTTAGGTGCCAGCAGTGAGAATCCAGCTTTAGGTCCAGGTGGAATCATCACAAAACTTGCAAATCCTCAAGATTCAAGTGAAGCAATTTACCGCCTTTACAAAGACAAAGAGTTTTATAATCAATGCTCTAAAAATATCCGTCAACGCGTTAAAGCGCATTATGACATCATCGATTTAAACAAAACCTACGGAAAGCTATATTCAGAGTTACTCGAAACATCTAATGTAGATATATAATGGCAGGAATTGGATTTGTCTTAAGGCAGCTCGCTAAAAAAGACAACCTTATTGGTCTTTTAAAGGCTTACTTTTATTCAGCGCTAGTCTCCACCGGCCCATGGATCTTTACCGTTCTTGCCATTGGATCAACTGTTGCATGGAGCTTACAATCCTCTGATAATGACTCCCTGCAGCTCTTTCGACTTATTATTATCTATAACTTTTCATTCTCTTTTGTTTTCTCTGGATCAATTTTTCTAGTTGCTACCCGCTTTCTAGCAGACGCCCTTCATTTCAAAGATGTTACCGGGATTCCAGGGATGATGTTCGGAGCTCTTGCCCTATTATACGCCTCTCAACTTCCTATTGTAATGGCGTTTTACTTTGGATACTGTACCTTAAGCCTCGATATAGCCTTTAGTGCTACAATTAACTTTTTACTTATTACAGGTATTTGGTTTGCCGGTACCTTTCTCAGTGCCATACAAGACTATAAAACAATACTTACAACCTTTGCTTTGGGTGTGGCAGTCTCCGTTTCTAGCGCTGTCTATTTGGTTAAAGATTTTCAAGTATTTGGCCTGCTTAACGGCTTTAGCTTAGGTCTTGCCGTTATCATGTTTTCTCTGCTCGCAAAGGTACTAGCTGAGTACTCGTATCCCATAAAAAAACCGTTTGCAATTCTAGAATATTTCAAAAAATATTGGGAGCTTGTCTTAGGTGGTGCAATCTCCAATATAGCGATCTGGATTGACAAATGGATCATGTGGTTTGCGCCAGAGGCTGAAACTCTAAAAGAGGGCCTTATAAGCTTTCCAAACTACGATAGCGCAATGTTTTTAGCCTATATGACAATCGTTCCCCTTATGGCCTGTTTTGTCTTTAGTGTGGAAACGAGTTTTTATGAAAAATATCTAAAATTCTACCGAGCCGTGTTGAATAATTCTCCACTTTCATTGATTAAAGAGCGGCATAAAGAACTCTTTAACGTTACCTTAAAAAGTGCTAGAAACCTTCTTATTCTCGGTGGAAGTATCACATGTATTGTAATACTCACATCACCAAAAATATTTGAATTTTTTCGTATTAACTTCCTTCAAATGGGAATGTTTCGCTTAGGTGTTATTGGCGCCTTCTTTCAACTCCTTAACCTTTTCTTAAATATCTTCCTCTACTACTTCGATTGCCGCAAAAAAGCGCTCTATCTCCTTACAACCTATCTTCTTCTAAACGGCTCACTAACCTGGGTCTCGTTAGGAATGGGATACGAATACTACGGCTACGGCTACTTTCTCTCTTCCATGATCATATTTGTCATCTCAGCCTTTGTCTTCATCCACCACATCGAAAATCTTATCTATCACACCTTTATTACTGCAAATACCTCTGTAAATTAAATAAATTTCTCTATTTTTACATCCATTTTTTATTTTAACAATAGCTTAACAGCTCTATGATATAATTAGTTAATTAATTATTAGAGGTGAATTGAATTGCCTGTAAATAACAACTCCCCAATTCCATCAACAACATTAAGCGCATCTTCAGTAGCAAGTCACAAGAAAACATCTTCTGACCTACAAACACTCAAAGATCTTTGTGCAAAAAAAGGACTTCCCGAAGAAGTAGTTACAAACCTTGCTGGAGGCTCTGGCAGCCTTTCTTCTGAAAATCAAAAAATATTCGACCAAATAACATCCGTAAATAAAGATTTCACAGATAAAGGCAACACATTTTGTGATGCAGATAGCAATAAAGGCTCTGTTCCAATATTAGCTAAAGCTACTCATACCGGTTATATGTCAGGTCAAAGCAAACACATACCATACGACCAAAAACTACACGAAGCACTTTTAAGCTCAATGAGTGATAAGAGTATAACCTGTTACACCGGAAGCAAAAAACACGGCTATACAGAAGTCACTGTTGAAATGCTAAAAAACCCCGGATCTAAAGTTAAAATCAACAAAATTTCTATTGAAAGACCTCGATCAAAAACAAAAAAACATCTTGCTAGGATTCTCAAAAAAAAGGGCGCTCAAATACAAAAAAAGGGCAGGCATCTATCTTTAAAAGTCCCCATTAATACTGTGGCTGGAACTTGGGAAGATCTAAAAGG
>JBDQID010000015.1:0-12175 GCA_040264515.1 Chlamydiales bacterium | reverse complement strand
GCTAAATAGAGTTGCAGAATCATCGATGAGTTTGGTGTAGAAGTTAGCAGTTTCACGCTTGATAGCACCGTTTGCTTGCACATCGTCAGCAAATCCCTCTGCTGCTGTGTAGAGGGCAGCTATCTTCTCTGTAGTTCGTTCTTTAAGCTCTGTAACAAATTCATTGCGATTGAGCTCTCTTGTGTTCCGTCCATACTTTGCACACAGATCGGTGATCGCTTGGATGAAGAGAGGGCTTATTGCATTGCGCACCTCTAAGAATTCTTTGTAATACTCAGCTTCTTGTTCTGTAAGAGCTCTGGCTCCGATCGCTCTAAAGACGTCGTGCTCTAAGTGGGAGGCTGCTTGCTTGACGATTGCTTCCATCTCTTTTTGAAAGATATGGATAGACGCTTCTTGTTCTGTTTGCAGCTCTTTTCCTCTTAAATAAACAGAGAGGTCTGTGCTGTCGATAGATTCGGCACCGGCTGCGACTTTATCGTAGAACGTGGGCATTAGTGCACACGAAACAGAGTGTGGAGAGCCTTGCATTCTTTCCGCAAGTTTACGGTGGCGGAGGATTGCTTGCTTTGCACTGCTGTTGCTGTTATTTTCATCGAGAGTGCACAGAAGGTGTCCGCTAAATTTAATATCAGCACCACGCGTGTGCTTTTGGTCGTAGAAAGCGAGGAATGCGTTGCTCTGCAGCGCATCTTCTTCCATGGCTGTAGTGCAGACGATATCTAGCTTACCTGGACCGCGGTGTAGGCGTTTGACGTTGTCTAAGCCGTAGTAGACGATGCCTGTGATTCCTTCAAACTTCGGGTCTGCTTGCACAGCTGTCCAAAGACGCTCGACAATCGATTCTGGTGTACCTTCTGGGCTTTTGCAAAGTCCTGCGGCATCAGCAATACCACGAGTATCTGCTCGTGAATTATCAACGATTGTTTTTAAAATTGCGTCGATGTAGTTCTCATCAGCAGTTGGAGCGGAAAGCTTGATCACACCGCTATTTTCATCGCGGCCCAAGATCTCAATGAACTTTCCGTCAGCTGCGGGATCAACAAATTCGTTGGTGAAGTAGGACGATGTACCACCGATTGTACCGGAGACACCTTGCACTTCGTCACCGCGAGATCCCATTTCGTAGCGATCGCTTGACGTCTTTCCAGCCTCGGATCGCACTTGAGTTGCCACAACGGATGTACCGAAAAAGCGTCTGAAACCTATAGATGGTCTTGCCATGTATTTGTTGTAGAACTTCTGCTTCGCAGCGATAAGCTCTTCTTGATCGATGATGCTAGTGAGGCTGTTTAGCTCTTTCCATAGCTCTGTGTCACACTCTTCTCTCAGGAAATGAAGAGCGAGTTCTCGCAGTGGTTTGTTGAGCTTGCGCTGCTTGATGAGGAAGTCGAGGTGTGGGCCGTCTTCTGGGAAAAGTGTCTGTTCGGAGAGGTAGTAGCGCATTGTTGCAATGGAGGCAACTTCCGTATTGTCATACACAGAGGCGCCTTTTGGAGTATCGACACCTTCGTACGGTACAGCGATCAGTAGCTTAGATTCCGATTTCGGATCGTCGAAGTATTGGTACTCATCGCGCTCGTTCTTTGTAAAGCGCACACCGAAATGTGTTCTGGGCTGTTTGTTTTTTACGATATTGAGCATGCCGTCATCGGTGAGCAGAGCACGCATTAAGAAGATCGCAGAGCGCTGCGTTGCATCTTCGCAAATAGCATCGATTTCGTTTCTCGCATCGCCGTAGTCGATATCTTTATTGGAGACATAGTCGATAAGAGGTGAGCGAATATCTGCTACATCAACACCACATATCCCAAGACTCTCTTTGATAAACCAGCGAGCTTTAGGTGTTGTGAGGTCTCGGAGTGTCTCTGTGTCAGCTTCATTAACTTGATCGATGATGATGGAGAGAGGAATGATCGACTCTTTTTGAATCGGAGTGCTCTCACCACCGGTGAAGTTGACTTCACGGGAGTTCGGATCTTGCGTCTCGTCAAGCTCGTCGAACATGGTGTACATACCGACGCCTTGCATGCTGCGGATGCGTCCTAAGGTATCTTTGCAGCGGATGAGGGCGATTTTTTCCTCGGGAAAAAAACCTTCCGCGTCTGCTTGCATAATTTGTTTTCTGAAATCTTCTTCTTGGGATTCCATGCTACCGCGAATTTCAGGCCACTGGATAAGGGCGTGTCCTTCGATGCGCGCTTTTTCGTACAGAGCAAGGCGTGCATCGAGATCTTCTTGGATCATCTCCAGTGCAGGCATACGGTTTTCTGCAGGAACGTGGTAGCGGGAGAACACTCTGTCTTCGATCACACGTGTTCCAAGAATTTGTGATACGCGGCTGTTGAATGCAGACTGGTTGTCTTTGAGAACAGCTTTTGGAACGATGTAGCGAATCAGCTGTTTTTCAGCGTTCTCTTTTCCAAGCATGATACCGATTTTTACGAGCGCAATAACGGGAAGGAGTGATGTTTTTCCAAATCCCATACGCGCTTGTGCAGCATCGATTGCGTCTGGATGCTCGCTATCAAGAAGTAGGGAGTGGAACATCTTGATTTGGCGTGCATTACAGCGATATCCATAGTTTTCTTCGAAGATAAGGAACGCTAACTGCAGGCGTCTTTTCATCTTCTCCTCTTCGCTTAAACCGCTGTCTTTTGCAATCAGATCAACGGAGTAATTACGGCGGGTATTAAGAAGCTCTACGCGATTTCTCTCTCCTGTATCTTTCGCTTTGTTGATGTTGCGAAGATGTTGGCATTCGGTTTTATGAAAGAGGTAGCGGATCAGAGCGTTGCGCACTTGGGAGAGCTGTTTTTCGTCCATCTCAGCAAACTGGCTATAGTCACCAGTGATAAGCGCTGATTTGAGCTCGACCATTTTCTCCGTGTACTCAGCTCCAAAGCGTGCACGCAGCACGTGGTTTGCTTCTCTGTATTCCGTTGCATGAACCGCGATTTCAGCTTTGATTTTTGTTTTTACTTCAGCTTTTTTCTCTTCTGCTAAAGTGTATGTGCAGCGTGCTTGAGCCGCTTGAGCAAGGAATTGCTCAAGGCGGTTAGTGATCAGCTTAACTTTCTCTGGTGTGACAGAGGGAAGTTCTGCAGCGAACTCTTCTGGGCAAAAGAAGGTGAACGGATTCAGTGCGTGGTTAAAGGAGTAGTACGCTTTACCAGAAACACGCTCTCCGATAATCCATTCGCTATTATGAAGGAAGCGAATGATTCCTTTTACATCGCTCTCTAAGAGGTCAAAAGAGCCAGGTGCATCGCTGCCTTCTTTAATTGCGAATAGCTCGAGCAGTCTTGTTTGATCGAAAAGACCGAACTCTTCGAAGAAGAATCCGCGTACTTGATCACCGCTATTGAGAGCTTGAAACTCCTCGGCAATCACGCGCTGATTTGGACGGTACTCTTCGCTAAGTTTTTTGGGCTCGCACTCAATGTCTTCTTCAAGAGAGAGCTTTTCAAGAGGTGCTCTGCTTTGGTGAATGTACTTTCTTTGCACAGTAAGCTTACCGTCTTTAAACTCTTTGAAATCAAGAGCTGCTCGATCGCTTTCAAAAAGAGCGTGCAGTGCAGAAAATGGCCCTTCTGGATAGGCAAAGGAGACTCTTTTCCACATCTCTTTTGACTCACTGCTGATCTCTCTTGTGTTAGAGAGATCAAAACGGTCATAGATGCCATTAAGGAGATCAGAGCTATTTTCTCTTGCTTGATTTCTTTTAGCGTTGATGGTAGCTAGAAGAGCCTCATTTCCTTTAAGAGGAATAAGAGAGAGCTCTCGCTTCTTTTCTTGGTAGTGAAGCAGTTCGATAAACGAGATGTAGGCGAGGAGTTCCCGAACTTCATAAGATCGCTCAGCGCTATACAGCTTTTCTTGCGCATTCTCTAGAAAGGCGAGCTCGTCGTCACTAAGCGATGTAAGAGAGGAGGCGTGTTCTGCTAGCTGCTTTAGTGCGTGGATGGCTTGCTCGCTATTTTCAACTTGTGAGGCTATAAGAAGCGCGCCAGAGAGATCTCTTGCATGCATGTCGTCTTGATCATCACAAGAGAGCATCACTTCGAACAGAGATGTTTTATTAAGGCTGTTGTACAGGTTTCTTGCAACTCCAACAACGCGCTCAATTTCTTTGTATTTCTCAAATAACTCTCGCTGCTCGTCTGCATCGAGATCTTCGGTAAGAAATTCAGCGTAAACAGAGCTTAAGTCATTAGAGAGTGCGGTATAGAGCTCTTTTGTGAGAGTTACTAAGTTTTTAGATTGAGAGATTGCCTCTTCTTGCGTGTTGATGATCTCTTCGAATAGTTGCTGCTCTTGAGCTGGAATACGCGCTAGAAAAGCGTCTTTTAGCTCTTCGAAGCTTTGCTGTGCAAACACAGAGCTTGGAAGTGTAACGAGGTAGCGATGGCTGCGTAGCTCTTCTTCTTGTCTGTCGAGTTTTTGTAAAGCGACTGTAAGCGCTCTTCTTTCAGCTTTTAGATGCAGAGTAGTTCCTGCGCGTGTTTTTTTGTTCTTTTCAAGAGATGTTGTAATTTCTTCGATTCTTGCTTTTGTAGCACTGCGCTTCTCTTCAACCTTTTGAAGATCAGCTTCGATGCCGATTTTCTTGATAAAGAGAAGTTTTTTATTCTCTTCAAGGTCTACAGCCATATCGGTGGTAAAAGCGTCGGATAGGCAAATCCATTGATCGTTTTCGTCTTTTTCAATACGGAGCTCACAGCCAGGAATTTCCACTGAAACAGGCTCGCCTGTAGCGCTGAGCTCAACTAACACCTCGTCTTTATCGAAAGCTTTCAAGACTTCTTGGACAATTGGATAATGTAGAACACGATCGCTAATTTGAGAAAATTCTTTTCCATTCTCGAGATGGATTGTATACTTTCCTTCAAGAGCGCTTCCTTTAAGAACAACAGCAAGAGAGCCGTCGTGGTTAAAGCCGTAAATGGTATTGTTATCACAGCTTTTCCAAAACGTTTTAATGTCCATGCGGCTTGTAACAGCTCTTGGAAGAGTAGTCATCTCTGTTGCAGGGATGTACTGAAGCTGCTCAAAGCTCTCTAAAGAGTTGAACTTTGTCGGTAGCAGCTTTTGGATAATCATCTCTTGATTATGTTCGAAAACAGCAAGTTGCACTTCCTTGGCATCGTTGAAATAGCAGTATGTTCCATTGATAATTGAGCTGAATGGGAAGGTGTCGAGCTCTAAAAGACGCACGTCTGGATGGTTTTTCATGCGTGGGGAAAGCTCGATGAGCTCTTGGCCGCGAGAGTATATTTTCCCTTCCACAGCGTCGATATGTATTTGATCACCGATAGCAAAGAAGCCGGGAAGAGTGGCAACAGCTGTTAGCGGCTCACCATTTTGAAATAGAGAACGCAGCGTTTCGTCGTATATTCCAAATTTATCGAGTAGTGGACGCTCTTTGGCACATAGTTTCGTAGTAATAGCATTTGCAAAATCTTCAGCACCTTCTGCGATTTGAGCCTTTACTGCATCGGCAGTAGCAATGATCATTGCATCAGCGTTATCTGTCGCCTCTTTTAAAAAGCCTGTGAGTTCGTGTTTTCCAGTGAAATAGTCGCGCTTAAACTTTTGGTAGTTCGCTTTGTACTTTAGAAAGAGTGTAAAATCGTCAGCTTGGAATCCGTTATCCAGAACAGACTTGCCTAAGCGAGAAATCTCCCGTGATAGCCCAAGAAGCACTTCATTTGCAGAGCCGGTTGAGATAAGCTGTCTGTTAAAAACTGCAACGTCTTGGTCTTCGATCGGAAAGAACCCTGCTTGACGATCTGTATAGTCGAGATCAAGCGTGATATCTCGAAAGAAGATATAAGCTGGAACCGCCATGGAGTCTACATCATGACTCTCGTCTGGGTTACTTGCTGCAATGAATCGTGTAACAGCTCCTCTGATAGCTTCACGCTCTTCTGGGTTAGCGGCACTATACGCTGCATTGATTGCGCGCTGGACTCTTTTTCTATCTTGATCGTGGGTTAAATAGCGCTCTTTGATTTTTTCCTGCTCGCTGTCCCCTGCTTCGTACTTTTCTGCAATGCGATTAAGGCGTAAGAGCAGCTCTAACGCAAGTGTTGACTCTCCTGCACGCGAGCGCTCAATGTTGATTGTTTTTCGCTTTTCTTGCTGAGCTGCTGGTGGCAGAGCACCTGTTAGAGTTGCAGCTCTTGCTTGATAAGACTCTTGGATGATCTCGTCGTCAAGCCCTTCAAAGCCAATAAATGTGCTTTGTAGAGCTTTTCCAACCTCACCGATCTCTTCAGCTGTATCGCTATCTTCATTTGCTAGTAGTGTGTCGAGTTTTGCTTTTAACTGGAGGAGGTTTGGCTTGGAGCCACTGAGGTGGTAAAATTGCGAGAGGTAGTTTCTAGCATCGTAAGAGATAAGAGTGGCGTTTGCCATGTTATTGAGAGTAAGAGAGAGGAAAGTGTGTAAAAAGAGCTCTCGCTCTTTGTTACAAAGACCAGCAAAATCTAAAACACCGTTTTTATCGCGATACAGATTTAGCAGATTTTTGGTGATTTCAGCAGGTAGAGCCGTTTCGTCACAGAAGTGCGCAATTTTGTAGTAAGCGGAGAGAATACGTAGTTTATGATGCTTGATCACAGCAGGATCGGTCTCTTTACAAAAATTGAGAACCCAATCTGTGAGGTCGTCAAGCTGTGCAGTATGGTCAGGTTCATTAAAGCGGTGTAGAGCGTCTAGTAAGCTCTCCGTAGCTTCACCGTCGATGTTTAGCGGGATATGTGGAGCCTTAGGAAAAGCGAAAACAGTGCTGCTATGCAGTTCTGGCATTTGCAGTCTATCTACAGCAAATCCTGGGTCTGTTTTTGTATCAAGATCGTCGTCGGAAACTCTGAGAGGGGGTGTGACAGCACTCCACTCTTTATAGCTGTCTTGGAGAATGACAGAGGCAAGTTCATCTTGCTTTTCTTTTGCATCACTGGAGCTCCAGTCGAAATTCATCGAAGAGAAAATAATCTCGAATTCACCTGCAGGAAGGCCTCCGGACTGTTCAAAAAGCCACGCTTTGAACTGCTTTTTCATCTCTTTATGACGAAGGTGAATATCTTCAATATTCTGCATCGCCTCTTTTTGGCTCTTAGAGATTACATTCCACCATGAATGTTGGAGCTTCTTTGTCCAGCTCTCAACAATATGCGGGGATTTTTTATCGGCAAAAGAGAGCTCTTTGCTGATCTTATCGAGATCAATTGCGTAAGCTGCATCATCTTTAAACAGGGGAACTCGTAGCCAGAAATTATCAGCTTGGATGTTTAGATCGTGAGCAAATGTTCTGAGTGAATTGATCTGTAGTGCAACACGCTTGATATTGATTTCTTGCGCTTTAGTGATGACAGCTCTTGCTTCTTTTTGAAGTAGAACTCTTCGCTCACTCGTTGTGTCTCTATCTAAATCGACATAGCGAAGCTCGTTTTGAGCAGTCCCATCCCAAGCAAAGCTGACACCTGCGATTTCGAGAAGGAATTGGCAGTCACTTCTTTTTCTCATCGCAAGAAGGGTCGTATCTTTTGTCATCGAATTAATAAAATTCTGACGAATATTACTGCAGCTAACAAGTCCACTAAGCTCTCTTTGAACTGTTTTTTGTAGTTGCTCAAAGCCTTCTTCTAGCTCTTCTTTCTTAGTGTTATCTAATGCTGAGAGTGCAGAAATAGTGTTGCAGCTAGCTCTTAGAGCTGAGTTTTTGATCCATTCTGTTTGCAACTCTTTGAACTCGCTCTCGAGTGCCTCGATTCTCTCGCCTATTACTTCAAATGCATCTCGATCATCAGGAAGATCAGCATCGATCGTATCAAGCTTTTTAGCGAATGCAGTGAGTTTATCTTGCATCTCTTCAGAGCTCTCAGAGCTCATCGTTTGAATCGATGCTCGGAGATGATTTTGGAACTCCGTGATGACAGAACGACGCAAATTCGAAGTTAGGGCGTTAAGATCAGAAACCTTAGGCATAAGGAGGTTTAAATGTTGCTCATTTTTGTTATAGGCATGTAGAAGAGCTTGAGCGTGTTGTATCTCAACCATTTCGATTTTCCTTGAGAAATCTTCAGGGGAGATGCCACTCTCTTCTTTTGTACTGTATCTTTGATTTAGAAGCTCAATTCTCTGTGTGAAAAAATTGCGGTCATCGTATGAGAAGTGTTTGGCGGCAAGAGCTTGCCGGTTGTAGAGTTTTAGACGTTTGTACATCTGAGTAAAAGAGTTACTTGTTTTATCAGAAAGCTCTTGGGCAAGTGCGTCAGAGCGCGCGGTGATCGCCTTATCTAACAGGCGAGCTTCGTCTTTTTTTAATGAAAGGGAGCTGAGCGTGAGCAGTTGTTGCTCTACGTTGGGGTGGGTGAGAAGCTGAGGAGAGTCAAGGAGGGCTTCTAGCTGCTCTGTAATGGAGCGTTCTAGCTGCGTTCCGTCGGATTGTGTAAGAATAAATGTTTGTATGGTGTTATCGAAAATGGCTCCACGCGCACTCATTCGCTCCTGGCGGTCCTGCTCGAATGCACGGAGATAGCGATCGATAACAGGACGCAAATGCTCAAGGTGGCTATTTGATGCGAGAAGATCTCTGATCGTGCGTTGAGCTTTTGCCTTTTCTTTTGGGCTCATCTCAATTTGAGAGCTAATAAGTTCCATTTGTTCTTGCAGCTTACTCTTTTTCTTCGAGTTTAAAAAAGTCGATTTCTCAACGTAATCACGGAATGTATCTTGTTTCTCTTTGTGAGAAAGATCAAAAATATCGTCAGTCGTAGCAATATGAGGAGGTGGTGGCGGTGCTGATATAGTAGAAGAGGTTGGAGCTGAAGGGAGCGGAGGAGGAGTGGGTGGTGAACTTGGGGATGAAGGAGTTGGAACTGGAGCCGGAGCTGGGGTGGGAGTTGGAACTGGAGCCGGAGTGGGAGTTGAGGAAGGAGCCGTGCTGCTATTTGATGGTATAAGAGGAGTTCTTCTATAAAACAGTTCTGTAAGAAGAAGGGGCATCTTAATGACAGCAAATGTGATTCTTTTAACAGACCAGAAGAGATCTCGGGCTGAATTTCTGGGGCTAATAGGTAAAGCTAAAATATTAAGTGCTGTAAAAGCTAAACCTTCAACAAGTTTTGCAACTTGCTTTACTTCTTGATTAATAACGTGGGCAATACGAACAAAAGGTTTTGCAATAAGCCGCGTTTTGGGATTACAATCAAAGCGATCAATATATTTTTGAACAGGGACTGTTAAATCAGAAAGTTTAGTTGATTTCATTAAAGAACCATTTTTATTAGATTAATAAATAGTTAAGGTTTCAATTATATTATATATAGTTAATTTAAGTCAAGATGTATGCCTTTTTATAAACAATTGTTTATTATGTAGAGAACTCCATCCCTTATGTTTTCATAAGAGTCAACTAAGTCTCTTTATCTTTTTGTAGCGCTCAGTGCTTGTAGCGCGGGCGCTCCGTCGCCCGCACTCTCATTGAAGGACGGTTTACGCTCCACCCCTTTCTTTTTCATAACCCTTACCCGCCCCCCTTTATCCTTTTCTAACGCTCTCTGCTTGTAGCGCGGGCGCTCCGCATACGCATCAACCTAACATAGAATTCTGATATTTAGTGCTATGTGCAGGTCGTACTACTATTAACGCCGTTCGACTCTTAATTCCGCCCTGTCTACTGGTTTATAGAAATAGTTTTTAGACCACGGTAGTGGTCGCACCTCTCTTTAGCCCAGCACTTTAGTGCTGGGACGGGATAATAAGAACAGTGTGCCGCGGCAGTGTATGATCAACTGACATAGGTAACACTATCGTGGTCTAAAAACTATTTCTATAAACCAGTAGACAGGGCGGAATTAAGAGTCGAACTGACGTTAATGTTAGCACTCCCAGTGTATGCCACTAAATATCAGAATTCTATGTTAGGTTGATGCGGATGCGGAGCGCCCGCGCTACAACCACTGAATGTTGCATAAGGGTAAAGTTTTAAATTAAACGTTGAATAAGGATAAATGGTTTAAAGTCGATTTTTGATTTTCTTGAAAAACTTATGCGACAGAGCGCTAGTTACCGCTTTGCGTCTATCTTAATCATTGATTTTCAAAAACATAACTACGATAACTCACGTTATCTAGATCGAATTTGCGAATAAAGCTTATTGTTGGGTAATACTCACTGTCTGTAGAGCGATCGCGCTACAAACAGTGAGTATTGCATAGGATCTATGCGGGAGATGGGGCCTCGACACGGTCTGCGCTATTTGCCTCTTCGTTATCGACGGATTCAACGGGAGGTGGTGGCGGTGGTGTAGGCTTTTTATGTAGAGCTTCAGCATCTTTAAGACGCTGTTTTTTAAGTTCTGTATCCCATGTGCCTTGCATAATTTCATCTACATCAAGAGCGTCTAAGGTTTCGAACTCCATTAACATATTTGTCATGAGCTCCATCTCATCTTTGTGCTCTTCGATAATGGTTTGAGCGCGGGTATACTGCTCGTCAATGAGTTTGCGTACTTCATCGTCAATAGACTTTGCAGTAGACTCTGAATAGCTCTTTGACGATTGCATTGTAACGCCTTGATAGCTTCCAGCATCATCGTTTTGGCTATAGGTGACAGTTCCCATGGAATCTGTCATTCCCCATTCGCAAACCATTGAGCGTGCGAATGCGGTAGCGCGTTCTATGTCATTTGACGCTCCACTGGAGATGTCTGATACAAAGATATCTTCGGCAATTCGTCCACCCATCAGAACAGCGATTTGATCGAGAACTTCACGCTTCCAGTAGCTTAGGCGGTTTTTCTTTGGCAGGAAGTGTGTTCCACCAAGAGCTACACCACGTGGAATGATCGTGACTTTTTCCAGAGGTTCTGCGTGTTCAACAACTTTACTCACTACTGCGTGTCCAGCTTCATGGTACGCTGTTGTACGCTTTTCATTCTCGTCAATTTCAAGACTGCGGCGTTCTTTACCGTAGCGAACTTTATCACGAGCTTCTAGGGCTTCCCCCGCTGTTACCGCTTTGCGGTTATTGCGAGCAGCTAGAAGAGCTGCTTCGTTAAGAAGGTTTTCCAGGTCAGCACCAGACGCACCGGGGGTACTTTTCGCGATAGCCATTAGATCTACGGTTTCGTCGATTTTGATGTTTTGAGCGTGTAGCTTTAAGATTTCATATCGGCCTTTGATATCGGGAAGATCGAGGTTGATACGACGGTCAAAGCGACCAGGGCGTAAGAGCGCTTTATCCAAGACATCGGGGCGGTTTGTTGCTGCCATTAAAATGATGCCTTCTTTTGAATCAAATCCGTCCATCTCAACGAGGAGTTGGTTTAAGGTCTGTTCTCTTTCATCATGGCCTCCACCAACACCTGCACCTCTGTGACGGCCGACAGCGTCGATTTCATCCATAAAAATAATGCAAGGGGCGCTTTTACGTGCTTGTGCGAACATATCACGTACGCGAGACGCACCGACACCTACAAACATCTCAACGAAATCAGAGCCAGAGATGGAGAAAAATGGGCGATCAGCCTCTCCTGCAACAGCTTTAGCAATTAGAGTTTTACCTGTTCCTGGAGGTCCAATACAGAGAACACCCTTTGGAATACGGCCACCAAGGGCAGTGAATTTATCAGGGCATTTAAGGAATTCGACAATTTCTTCGAGCTCTTCTTTGGCCTCGTCAATACCGGCAACATCCTTAAAGGTTACTTTGTGATCACCCTTGTTCATGAGCTTTGCTGGAGACTTTCCAAAGTTCATAGCACCACCGCCCATGCCTTTCATCTGTCTGGAAAAGACAAAATAGAGAAGTAGTACAACCAAAATTACTGGAAGCATGGTGAAGAGGTAGCTTAAATAGTTTGGAGCAAGCTCTTCACTTTTAAAGGTCTTTTCTAAGACGAGGTTGCGTGGTTGGTCGGGAGCTTTAAAATAGGCACCTTTATTGATAGAGAACTGATGCCACTCTTCGCTAGCTGCTGCAAACCAGTGATTGAACAGCTCGGCATTTTGAGCTTCAAGGCTTCTTGTTGAAAGCTCTTGATTGTTAAAGAACCAAATGACTTGTGCAGCTGACCTGCGTGCTTTGGTAAGCTTTGTCTTAGTCTCTTCAAGAGCTAGTACGTTGTCATTGAATTGTTGCAGCTGTTTTTTATAATTTCTAACAG
>JBDQID010000014.1:0-12248 GCA_040264515.1 Chlamydiales bacterium | reverse complement strand
AGAGTCGAACTGACGTTAATGTTAGCACTCCCAGCGTATGCCACTAAATATCAGAATTCTATGTTAGGTTGATGCGAATGCGGAGCGCCCGCGCTACAAGCTGTGAGCGCTGCATAAGGGTAAAGGGTACAAGTTCTGAATGGAGCGTTGGGTATGGGTAGAGAGGTAAAACACTTTATGACTATTTACTTATAAAAAACGTTTTCTTATAACAATACCCTCCCGTAATTTAATTAGCCGCTTTTGATCATTATGTCCTTACAGTTAGCCCAATCTCAAATTCAAACTCAAGCCCAACACACATTACCAACAGCATTACCACTAGCAGTTGTTGAAGAGTGTAAAACAGCTCCTGTTGACGAGCAACAACTGCAACGCAACTCTAAAGTATCTCTTGCTGCTGCTGCAAAAGGTAGAGCGATTACAACTCTTTTTACTTCTCTAAAAGATCACGTGAGTTCTCAAGAACCGTACTACTCTATGAGTAACCCTATTTATAAATTGAGTGTTCAAGAGATTTTTGCCGATTATCCTCTCATCATAAAAAGGTCTTCTCCTTCAGCCAGAGAAGAAGAGCAGACAACACTTGCCCTATTTACTCTGTATTCTGGAGATGGTTTTTTACATAGCTTTCCGCTTAAAAGCTTGGATTTTAACAAAAATGGAATTGCAGACTCTCTGCAAAACCCACAGCTCCTAAGCTACGCATATCCACTATCAACCGCGTGTTTGATGCGGCTGGAAGAACGTTTAGAAGATGAAGATTTTTGGAAGTTTAAAGATTATTTAAAAGATGTGAAAAAGAACAAAGGGTGTGTCTCTTTTGAATCACACCATTTTCAAGAAGATATTACACTCTTTAAAAAGAAGAACTATGAGATTTCTTTAGATCAAGGAAGCTCATGGCAGCAAGTTGATTTTTTCACTCTTCAAAGAATGTATCTTAAAGAAGAAGTGAATATATCGACTCTCATTAAAAGAAGAACATTCCCAGCGATAAGCCTCGGAGAATTCGAAAAACTTCACGCAGTTCTAGAAAACGGGTGGCGTTCTAAACCCTTAGAAGAACTTTATTTTATTCCGATTCTACACGAAGCTTATGAAGCTTGCTACGGCTCTGAGTGGAAGATTTTCAACTCTTTAAAAAAAGAGTGGGAAGAACTTAGCTTCAAAGAGCTACAGCAACGCTGGCATGAAGGACGCTTAAATAAGCATGTACACGCTCAGCGTAAAGGGGAGGCTGGTTCTGGAAGAATAGGGGATTATCAGCAACTTTATAAAGCGCTAACACAGACCCGATGGAGATTGATTTTCTCAAGACCGTACTTAATAAATGCATCAGGTCGTTTTGGAGGTATGATAGAGCATATAGATGCAAAACCTTGCCTCTCTGAAATGAGCATGATGAAATCTGTTTCAGAGCGCAATATCCACCATATCTTACAGACCTTTGATGATACCTCAACTTACAACGCTATTCTTACCGGTGAGTTGCAAATGTATGATCTACATGCAGGAAATATAGGCTTCGAACCTATGAAAAATGCGCTTTATAAAAAGTATGAAGATGTTAAGTTTCTATATTCGACTTTGGAAAGCTCTGAGTATAAATGCGTGCGGTTAGCAGAGTTGATTCAAGATCAATTATCACGGGCTATAGTAGGGCAAACTGTAGTTAAAGTGATTCTACCAGATAGATTGGAAATTATTGAAAAACCTCTCGCAGAGCTTTCAGAAATACAAAAACTTTTCTCCCTTCCATTTAAACTTGTTTTATTCGACGGTGATAATGCTGTTGCTGAAGATAACACTCTAGCTTTTCAAACCTATAAAGGAAAGCCAGGCTCTCTTATTCCTTTTCGAAACGATCTTCTTGTAGATGAGTGGGTAAAGAAGCCTATAAGTCTTGAACTCTTTGAAAAACTCTTAAATTTAGATCAAGTGGTTGAAGAAGTACGCTCTTGGGTAAATAGATCCGACGCCCCCATTCGGCGCTGGATTTCAAAGAAAAGATTACGCACGATTGATCTTCTTATTAAGCCGTTGATACAGCAGGAAGTTTTTACATTTTCGTACTGGAGGCAACAAGAGGATGTTGATCCCACAAGCCTTACAATGACTCCCATCATCAAAAGATTTGCAAAACAATTAGCATCGCTTGCAGATCATCCTGAAGTATGGGAAATTATACAAGCAGAACTCGCCTCCAAAACGTGGCACACATACCTTGTAAAATCAGGTGACACTCCAAGTTCGATTGCAGCACGGTATCGTCTTACTCCTGAAGAGCTGAGATCTTTAAATGGAGGGCAGGAGACTTTTTCAGTTGGAGATCTTGTTGTGGTCCGAGACAGCCTCGTAAGCGGCTCTTCTATTGCAAGAAGGCAAAGAAAAAAAATTGCAAAACAGCTTCATCCGCGACTTACCTGGAAACAAAAAGCAGCACTCTTTGACCGACAAGACAGCCGCAAAAAGTACCTGCAAGCGTATAAAGAAATACAAAAACATAGCCTGGCAGGTACAACAGATCCAAAACTGTTTGCGGACTTCATTCGAGCTCCATGGGCACCCTTAAATAGTATAGAGCGCCAAGAGTTGAGTGAGATCCCCCCCGAAGGGTTAGCTGCTGTTTTAGCTGATATTTCCTATCCTACATTCGAGAACATAATGATGGCTTACTATCCACTCCTTGGTGATCAATTAGCTTTGGAGCGCAGGATCGCTCAGTTAACGGATGCACCTCCTTTTATAGCTGGAACTATTATCGGAAACTTTGAATGTTCTCTTGAAAGTCGCTTGCTATTAGCTAGAGAATTACTGACTACAAGCGCAGATCAAAACTTGGAGATCTTAATCACAGTTTTAGAAGAAAAAATCGGAATGAAGAAAGCAATGAAAGATCCAGTGCGACAAGCTTCTTTTGCAGGATCCTGGACCTAAAATTTCTCTTGAGATATCTTCTTTTTTTGCTTCTAAAATGCTACTTTAAGGATACGTTATGAAGACTACTAAATTACTCCTAACTCTCTCAATCTCCAGCCTCCTCTTACTCTCAGGCTGCGCTCGCCAAATCTCTCCCGGAGTCTATCACGGCGCTCAGATCGGAGAAGTCTCAAAAACACTCTCCGCTGTTATCGTTTCCGCACGCTCTGTAATGGTCCAAGAAGACGAATTTTTAGAAGATAATGCAACAGGTGGTGTCTTAGGTGGTGTAGCAGGAGGCGCCATAGGCTCAAACCTTGGCAAAGGCAAAGGCCGCGCTGTTGGAACCGTCGCAGGAGCCCTCGTCGGTGCTATTGGTGGCGCTTTTGCAGAGCGCGAACTGAAGAAGCAGCAAGCGATGGAATACGTTGTTCAGCTCTCCAACGGAGAGATGCGTACCATCGTTCAAGGACCAAATCCAACACTCTATGTTGGACAAAAAGTGTTCCTCATGTACGGACAAAAAGGTCGCTCACGCATACAACCACAATAAAGACGAGCAGTTCTACATTTTAGATTTCATCGATCCAGTAAGGCCTCGCATGATTTCTTACACTGCTACCGCACATGTGCGTTAAGCTACCGCAGAATTGGATTTCAATCTGTTTGTGTTGAACGACCCATGCTGATGGTTTTTAGGCCACGGTAGTGGTCGCACCTCTCTTTAGCCCAGCACTTTAGTGCTGGGAAAAGGTAGAAAAAAATCTATGCCACGGCAGTGGCATCTCTCAACTTTTTCAAGTTAAAGGGGGCGGTAGAGTACTAATCCAGAAGAGTTTGCGCAACTGGCAAAGAGCAGATGAAATGCGTTCCCTGCTTCTCGTTGCAGTTCTTTAAGTTTATGTCTCCGTTCTGCCCGAGCATAAGCTCTTTACAAATGGAGAGACCAAAACCGGAAAGATCGAGGTGGGACTTCTCAAAAATACTGAAAAGCGTCTCTCCCTTTTCTTCAGGAATAGCAGAGCCGTTATTGAAAATAGAAAAGAAAATACGGCCACTCTCTTGATACACCGTTATTTCAACGTGACCTTTTTCAGGGACGTACCTAAAGGCGTTACGTAGAAGAATCGTCACAACTTTTGATAGCTTGTTATGATCAGCTAAGACGCACGGATTATCTGCATCAGATGAAAGTGTAAAGTGAACGGAATGGTTGTCCGCAATCGGTTGAAATTGCCGCCGGAAAATCTTAAGAAATTCCAGAATGTCAACCTCTTCTAAAACAAATTCGCTCTCACCTACCTTCAAAGAAGAAAGCTCCTGGAGGTCCTTTACTTTCATTATGATCTCTTCTGAGAGCCATTTCATTTCTACTAAATACTCGCCCGCAAGCTTGTTTTGCTTCTGACGAATCTTTTGTAGCGAAATATTGGTAAATTGAATGAGTTGCTCGAGTGGAAGATGTAAATGAGAAGAAAGATTCTTGATAAAAAGAGATTTTTGCAAGTTCTCTTTCATTAAGTGAGCTTGCTGAGCCCTGACTTCTTTTAGTTGTAAAAGGTGACTCAGTTGCCAGTCTAAGAGCTCTTTATCTTGAATCGGTTTTGGAAGTGTTCCGTCGATCCCAGAGTGACACCAGGATAGAGCTTTTTCCTTGGATTCTTCTGAGTATAAAACGAGTGATAGGATGTTGGGGAGTCGCTCTTTACAGCGATACAGAAACGCCAACCCCTCTTTTTCAAGAATTGAGGCGTCGAAGATTAATGTTTGCGCCGCCATCTTTTCAGCAATTTGCAACCCTTCGTGACCCTGCGTTGTTTGCACAGCTCTGATCTCATCGTCAAAGTAGCAATGCATGAATGCAGAGAGAACTTCTTCGTCTTCTGTTAGAAGAAGAATGGGATGTAGTGAGGTATTAGGTGCAGCTAACTTCACTTTACTTCTCGGATTCAATCACAGGTGTCTTATAACTACGCACATAATCAAGGCGCAAGAAAGCAAAGAGTGAGATTCCAATAACAATGAACCCTAAGCCCAGTACAGTTAGTGTGAACAGTTTTGTCTCCCCACTCGATTCACGAAATTCTCTGATAAAATTGAACATGTAATTTATCCTTATATTAACGTTCTAAAGCCGTGGACAGTCTCGTTGCGATATTTGGGTAGTAAGATTTCAATATCTGATTTGCTCTTCGTAGATTTTCTTTTTGACCAAGGTGGTAGTAGCAAATAACGCGATAAATTAAATTGTTTTTGACCGTGGTCAAGATTTCTTCTGTCTGAAGTAGTTCTGTCTCTAGTGTATTAAGCGTAGAGCTCACTTCCTTGCCCTGAGAATTCTTTGTCTTTCTTGACCTCTTGATAAAGTCTAAAAGCTTTCCGGCGCGAGACTCCTTTGCGTACTCCTTATTCTCTTCTAACCTTTTGAGAATAGAAGAGATTTTATTCTCAAGAAGATTGAACTGAAGAGAGAAATACTTCAAATCCCTTCCGCCCATAATACTTTCTAAAACGGAGAGCGCTGTTGGCCACTTTTCTAAAAGAAGGTTAACCTCGACCCTAGACATCTGTAAGCTTACTAGCATCTCTTGAGCATTCTTAATCGCAAAACGCTTCTTCTTCCTCTCTTCTTGAGGCTTCTCTAGCTCCATCAGCCAAGAACGGGTAGCTTCAATCGCTTTTAAATACTGCGTGTCAGCTTTCGATGCTGTAAATGGAGTCAGCCTGTATACTGCTGCGAGCATTCCACGCGTGATTGCCTCTTCTTCTTTTGAGAACTCTTCCCTCGTATTCAAAGCCGCCTTAAGATCGCTCTCAGCTGAAGGGATTGTACTGTCATAACCAACATAGCTCGACGCTTCTGCAATACGTACTAAACTGCGCGGTCTTTGAGGGGCGTTTTCTAAGGTGAGGATGTTCTTGGATTGAAAAAGAAGAAAGTATGCCCTAGCTCTAAGTAGTCGATAGTCAACATCCTCGGGGGCTGCCTTCACAACATCGTCTAGCTTTGCGACTGCTTCTAAAATCAGCTTTTCAGCTCCATCAAACTCTCTTAAAGTAAAAAGCTCTTCAGCTTCGAAGAGCAAAAGTTCCGAATTTTTAGCTTTGATCTCGTTTTTATCAGAACAAGAAAATAGAGAGATCGTGAATAGTAAAAGGAGAAAAAAAGAGGCTATTTTACGCATGCGAAAAGTCCTTTGGCGTCTGGTGTTACCTATATTATTACCAAGTTGCCATGATTGCGGTCAAGAAACAGAAGCTTGTTAGATGAAGATTTTCTAAAAAAAAGTTGATAAAGGGTCGACGTCGACAGAAACTCTTAAATTTTTGGGGACCGAAAGTAACTCCTTAACCTCGGCAATTTTCTCGTTCATAAAATAGACGCTCTCTCCTTGAGCTGTAAATTGGAAGCGGAAACGATCTTTGATCTTTGCGTATCCGGCAGGAAGTGGAGGCGATAGCTTGAATGAAGATGGCATCCTTTGCATAAGAGCACGGTAAAACTGCTCTGTATAACAGAGCGTTCCTTTTTCACTAGGCCCCGAAAAAGTGAATTTAATAATATGAGAAAAAGGCGGAAAGCCGAACATGCGTCTAGCAACGACTTCTTCTTCGTAGAATCCAAGGTAGTCCTGACGCGACGCGAGCTTGATAGTACTGTTCTCAGGCATGCAAGATTGAATGATAACCTCTCCTGCAACACAACCTCTCCCTGACCTTCCCGCAACTTGAGTTAATAGCTGAAAGACGCGCTCGGATGATCTAAAGTCCGGAATGTTTAAGCTAGCATCGCTGTTAAGAACTCCGACAAGCGTTACCTGTGCGAAGTGTAATCCTTTTGCAATCATCTGGGTGCCAATCAGGACGTCCGCTTTACCCGTGCGGAATTCTCGGATCAGCCGATCGTGGGAACCCTTATGACGCGTAGTGTCCGCATCCATGCGCACCGTACGCACGTTCGGCAGTATCGCGTGCAGCGCACGCTGTACCTGCTCCGTTCCCACACCTCGGAACTTCATGTTGTTCTCACTATGACACGTTGGGCATTTTCTTGGGGGCGGGGAGAGGAGAAAGCCACAAAGGTGACAAGATAGCGTGTTGTCGTTGTAATGGAAAGTAAGCGCTAAGTCGCAATGCTTGCACTTAACTGGGTTTTGACAAGAAAGGCACATCTGCGATGCGTGATAGCCACGTCGATTTAAAAACAGCAGAGACTGCTCTCCGAGCTCAATACGCTTCTTTATCCCGTTCAAAAGCGCATCGGAAAAAGTGGTATAGCCCTTTGCTCTCTCATACTCCTTTTTCATGTCTAATATGGTAACAGTTGGAAGCTGCGCACTTGTTGGACGCTTGGTAAGACAACTTAGTGTGTACTTGCCACACATTGCATTCTGATAGCTCTCAAGCGACGGTGTCGCACTGCCCAAAACAACAGCGGACTTGCTCAAATGCCCCCGCATCACAGCAACATCGCGCGCGTGATAGCAAGGAGCTTCATCCGTTTGCTTGTATGAGCCTTCGTGCTCTTCATCGACGATGATAAGTCCTAGATTGGGGAGAGGGGAGAAGAGCGCTGAGCGCGCACCGATTACAATCTTTGCCTCGCCACTACGGATCTTATGCCACTCGTCGTAGCGCTCACCTGCGCTCAGACGGTGATGCAAAACTGCAACATACTCTTCAAAGCGGCTCTTAAATCGCTCGATTGTCTGTGCAGTAAGTGCAACTTCAGGAACTAGCATGATCGTACCGAGTCCCAAAGAGAGTGCCTTTTCGATTGCTTGGAGGTATACTTCCGTCTTTCCACTTCCCGTAATTCCGAAAAGCAGGTGAGACTCAAAACGCTTTTCCTCGATACTCTTCGCTATCTTCGCTAATGCTTGCGCTTGCTCGTCATTGAGCTTTTTTGGTTTCGTACGGAAGTATTCAGCGTTGATGAGTGGTGATCTGTCTATGCGAATGAGCCCGAGTTTTAAAAGTCCTTTTTTCTCGAGTGTTGAAACAGGACTCTTCGTTACTCCTGCCTGCTCTAAAAGCTCAGTAAGAAGGATACTTCCCTTTACCTTTAGCATCACATCCAATACAGCAGCTTGCGCGGGAAACTTCGCGCGCAATGCAATGCACGCCTCTTTTAGCTTCTCGCGGGTCTGCTTGCGTTCCACACTCTGCTGCTCTTTATGTTGCATGTCTTTACGGACAGAACTTGGCACAATTGTTTTTAAGACGCGCCTCAAAGGTGCGCAGTAATATTTTGCCATCCAAATAGCAAGCTCAAAGACATCGCGAGTAATCAGTTCGTTATCGGAAAGAATACGATGGATCGGACGTACCTTGTACGAAAAAGACGCCTTTTCTGTGACATCGAAGACGTAACCCTGGCGCAGCTGACCACGCAGAGGAACCTCAACGCGCATACCTCTTTGCACGGAGTCAATATGTTCAGGCTTCACACCGTAATCGAGAGTCTTCTCGATCGCAACATCTAGAATAACAGAGGCGTATTTTGTATATTGGCTCATTATTTTTTCGCGCTAAAAAACTGCTTTAAAGCATTCCAAAGCTGTGCTTTTAAACGCGGATTGTGAAAAAAAGAGGAGCAGTTCGGAATCAAAAAAAGCGGGACTGGGCCCAGGTAGTGTTGCTTAGACGACGCAGAGATGGCGTGTTGCTGTCTAAGAGCTGGTAGTGCATTGAGTGAGCTTTCGGAGACAATGATAAGCTTGAGCTCTTTGCTACGCAAAACAGCATCCCACGAAGCTTCATGCTCAAACTTAAAAGCCGGCCATACTTGAGCGGGTTTTAGGTAGTGAGAAACCACCGTTGCAACATTGGATAAAAACTCCTGTTCTTCCGGTCCTTCTCGTGTGGTAAGGAGTAGCAAGCTTGGAGCCGTGCTGTTATCCTGAGTGTCTTTAGCGATGGCGTCGTCTAGAGGTGTTTCGATATAAGGAACATGAGGGCACGCCTCCTTCATCAATGACTTAATATCTTCGAATGTATCGACAGCGGCTGCCGGTAACGGAGACAAACTAAAAGCCGCGGAGTCGTCTTGGCTAGAAATCTCTTTTTTTTGTGCAGTAGGCGGAGTGCGTTTTGCAGCTAACTGCTGCCTTGCAGGAGTAAGAGATGGTTTGGCAGGAGGTAGCGGTGGCAGTGCTTGTGCAGGAGTGCGTGCTTCTGTTTTTTTTATTGGAGGAGCTGCTGTAACCCAATTACGCATGTCGTCGTAAAAAGCGTTGTCAGTGACAAGCCATTCGTTCGACTCATGCTCCTGTTGCAACAAAAGCTTGGCAAGTGTAGTAAGCTCGGAAATTTCCTTTTGATAACTTATCATGAACCCAATTCGGCGATTTTTGTGGCAATAGCATTCAAAAGGTTCTTAAATCCTCTATCAGAATACTTCTTCATTAATAATTGCCCCGCCTCTTCCACTTCGTTGGGATACATCTTACGGAAGATTTTAGAGACCAAATCAGTCTTGTAAAGAGTGTTTAACTCGTCCCTCTTCCGTAAAAGAAAATACACAACGTTTTCGTTGTCCCGGTACTGGATGATAATTCTCAAAATCAAACGCGATACCCGGTTGATATTGTCGATCAGCCTATCCAATAGCTGATAGAGCATTGCATAATCCGGCACACCCTTCACATTGTGTTTCTCTTGCTGCAAGTAAATGATGATCTCTCTTGCCTGCAGCGAGCTGTGAAACGCTTTACTTACACAGATATTGAGATTGACAATGGACTTATCTTTACTATCACTGCGATTCACAAAAGGGTAACAGTGGTGTCGTAACTTGCTCAAGCTCCCAGACTTTGAATCCCAAGGTGAGATATGTTCGTTGATCATCGAAGAGCCGGTCAGTTGAGTAACAGACGAGAGAAGTTTGTCTAAATGCGAGTCCACATTAGCTAAAAAACGGCCGGTGATAAGCAGAGTTTCCATCTCCTTATACACAACCTCCATTCTCTGTACTTCTGTAAAAGTAAAAATAAATTCAGCTAAAATAAACTGAAAGAGCAAGCTCGGGTCTTGCCCATACAAATTTAAATCTCGCTTATCATTCTCTACTTGCGATGGCATAGCCACTCCAAATTCGCTGCTCTTGCAACTGCATAGGATGTTAGCAAATTAGGGCCTTAAGAATAAAGAGCAATTTTTTCTTGAAGCTTAATTCATATAATTTCTTACTGTTTTGACAGAAAAAAGTTCTTTCACTAAGTAAGAAGCCTATTTTCAAGCGATTTTTTAGGTCTCATCGATCCAATCAAGCACTGCAGGTTGTCTTACACTGTTACAGTGCAAGACAACTACGAACCGCTAAAGAACTTATGTATACCAAAATCAGCTGTTAATACACCCGAAGCAGCAAACTCTTCAAATACTCACCTTCAGGATGACACACATTAATTGGATGGTCAAACGCTTGGCGGTGACGGCAGAGGATTTCAACCTGTCTTCCACTCTCTTGTGCAGCTTGGAAAATCACTGTCTGAAATAATTTTTCATCGACGTGATACGAGCAAGAGCTGGTGAGAAGAAGTCCTCCAGACGGCATTTTTTGCATTGCTAAACGGTTGATGTCTTTGTACCCACGGCACGCCTTGGAAACTTCGCCTTTTTTCTTTGCAAATGCTGGAGGATCCAAAATCAGTAAATCGTAGTCAAGAGAGTCCTCACGCAGAAAATTAAAAACATCAGCACAGTGGAAATCTTCCTCATTAACAGGAAAGCCGTTCAACGCCACCTGCTTCTTTGCTAAATCAATTGCTTTTTGAGCGATGTCAACAGAAACAACCTTCGTAGCACCCCCACGCAATGCGTAAAGGGAGAATCCACCGGAATAAGAAAAAGCGTTCAGAACTTTTTTTTCAGAAGAGAGCGTTTCAACAAAAGAGCGCATCTCACGTTGATCCAAAAAGAAGCCTGTTTTCTGGGACTCTTTAAAGTTAACAAGAAAACGGATCCCGTTCTCCATGATTTCAACACCCTTGACATTCTCGCCGTAAAGTAAGCCTTCTTCTGGCCCCAATCCCTCTTCTTTTCTGGACGGAAGATTGGATTTTTCGAAAACGGTTTTGCATGTTGGGATAAGTTTTAAAAGAAGCGCTACAATAGACTCCTTCATCTTCTCAATTCCAAGCGTTGCTACTTGAATGACAAGTACATCGGCATAACGATCGACAACAAGCCCAGGAACACCGTCGCCCTCGCCATTGATCAGGCGGTAAGCTGTTGTTTTTTTGTCGCTGAAAAACTGCTCTCTTAACTCTAACGCAGCTTTGAATCTTTGCTCTAAACTCTCATCAACAGAGTTCTCTCCAAAAGCAATCATTCGTCCTGCAATGGAACATTGACGGTTGAAATAAGCAGAACCTAACTGTTTGCCATCGGATGAGACAACACGGAGTACGGAGCCGTTTTCAAAGGAGGGGAGTGTTTTTATAGCACCAGAGAAGATCCAGTGGTGACGGTGCTGAATCGCTTTTTCTTTTCCCTTTTTTAAAATTACACTTTCTTTCATCGACTGTTCCTTGTGTTTTTTAATGAGAGTTATTTTCTCTTATGTTACTATTTAAATACGACTGTTTTTTTAATAAATTATTAAGGTTGTTAGGTAATGCCTAAAAAAGTTTCTCATAAAGGTAGTTCGCCTATTTCGAACGCTTCTCTAGGTAGAAGTAGAAGAAAGGGACGGGGAGGTCAAGCTCGCTATCGAGGTCGAAATGTTAAGACTCTAAAAGTGTCTGCTGCACCGAAGGTTCAGAAGGTAGTCAGTAAAGCAGCTGCAGGAGTCGCAGCTTCACCAAAAGCTCAAAAACCCCTCCAAGGACTCCCCAAAGAAGAAACAAAATCGAAAACAAACTCTTGCATCGAAAAAAAAGATTTCCGATTTTTTCTCTCTTCTCCAACATGGGAGCTTACACCAAGAGATCGTGAGATATTATCTACTAATTCAAGCAACTTGCACAATAGGGCATTGCCGTGGACTTGACTACTGCGCTGTCAAGATCGAATTTACGAATTTAAAGAAGGCGATTTTGAGTGAGTTTAAGATCAGGCTGAAGGCCTGAAATTGCAACAGCCCAGGGTCAACGCGAGTTTTGTATTTATATCATTGAGAATCAATGTAGAAGGCAGCAGCAAAGCGGTAATTAGTGGCGAAGCCACGACAGCTCTGTTGCATAAGTTCTTTAAGTAAATAGGCTTTTACCTTTGTTTTTTTGTAGTCAGCTCTACGTCCTTTAATTTAAAACTTTACCCTTACGCAACATTCAATGGTTGTAGCGCGGGCGCTCCGCATTCGCATCAACCTAACATAGATT
>JBDQID010000013.1:0-12964 GCA_040264515.1 Chlamydiales bacterium | reverse complement strand
GAGAAACGACCACTACCGTGGTCTAAAAACTATTTCTATAAACCAGTAGACAGGGCGGAATTAAGAGTCGAGCTCACGTTATGCAAAGGATCAGCGTGTATCCTAAGATTTAAGATTGACAGAGTACTAGAAGTCTGCGTGGCCTGGGTAACGAGGAAATGGGATGACATCGCGGATGTTATCCATGCCGGTGACAAACTGAACGAGCCTTTCAAATCCTAGACCAAATCCAGCATGCGGAGTGCCTCCGTACTTACGTAGCTCAAGGTACCACCAGTAGTTCTCTTTTGGAAGGTCTTGAAGGGCGAGTCTTTCTTCTAACACATTTTGACGCTCTTCACGTTGGCTACCACCGATAAGCTCTCCTATTCCAGGTACCAAAACATCCATTGCGGCAACCGTCTTGTTATCGTCGTTCAGGCGCATATAGAACGCTTTGATACTCTTAGGATAGTCAGTAACGATCACAGGGGCGTTGAAGTGCTCTTCGACCAAAAAGCGTTCATGCTCAGACTGCAAATCTTTTCCCCAGCGCACTTCGAACTCGAACTTTTTGTCGGATGCCATCAAAATATCAACAGCTTCTGTATAAGTGATACGCTTAAAAGGAGTCTTAACGACGTGCTCTAGTTGCTCTTTAAGCCCTTTGCTGATGAACTTGCTAAAGAATTCCATGTCCTCAGGGCAGTGCTCTAGAACATAACGAAGTAGATACTTGATGTACTCTTCTGCACAATCCATGTCATCTTCCAAATCAGCAAATGCCATCTCAGGCTCAATCATCCAAAATTCTGCTAAGTGACGTGATGTATTGGAATTTTCAGCTCTAAAAGTCGGGCCGAAGGTGTAAACATCGGAGAGTGCTAAAGCGTAAATTTCTGCATTGAGCTGCCCAGAAACAGTGAGGTATGCCGGTTTTTCAAAGAAGTCTGTGGTGAAATCGCCCATTTTGTCTTCGAGCGTTGTCACGCGGAACATCTCTCCTGCGCCTTCGCAGTCCGATGCTGTGATGATCGGAGTGTGAATGTGGCAAAAGCCTTTATCTTGAAAAAAGCGGTGCGTTGCATAAGCCAAAGCGTTGCGTACACGTGTGATGGCGCCGAGTGTGTTGGTGCGTGGACGCAAGTGAGCAATGGAGCGCAAGAATTCGAATGAGTGTCGTTTCTTTTGCAGAGGATAGTCTGTGGCGTCGCACAGCCCGATGACAGTGATGTTTTCTGCATGTAGCTCGACGCTTTGTCCTTTTGCAGGGCTATCTTTGAGCGTTCCACTCACAGCGATCGCAGCGCCCGTTGTTACGCTTTCTAAAGTTGCTTCGTAGTCGGGCAGTTCGCTATCGGCGATAATTTGTAGGCCGGAGAGAGAAGAGCCGTCGTTGACTTCGATGAAGGAGAACTTTTTCTGACGGCGAACTGTACGCACCCAACCTTTGACGGTAAGGCTGTTATTGACTAAAGATGGATTGCTTTTTACTTCTTTTACTTTTGTGCGCATTTGTTGTCCTTTGCGAATTCTCTTAATAACTTAATTTCTTTTACCCATCGCTCTGGGCCACCAGGAGTTTCAAGGTATTTCGGAATATGACGCGTGCGTGGATCTGTCATAAGCGTATGGAAACAGTCAATTCCAATCTCACCCTCACCAAGCGGTGCATGGCGGTCTTTGCGCGAAGCAAATGGGCGTAGCGAGTCGTTGACGTGAAAGGCGCGGAGGTATGAGAGGCCAATGGTATCATCAAATGCTCTTAACGTTTTATCCCATCCCTCTGCAGTGCGGATGTCGTAGCCAGCAGCGAAAATATGGCAGGTGTCGATACAGACGCCAATAGGTACGCGGCCTTGTAGCTTTTCGATGATGTAGGCGAGCTCTTCGAATTGCCATCCCATGTTAGAGCCCTGGCCTGCTGTTGTCTCTAGCAGAAGCGTTAGGCTGGTTTCGGCAACTACGGATTCTACTTCAAGAAGACTCTCGACAATACGATCAAGGCAGTGCGTTGGATCTTCTTTTAAATATGAGCCAGGGTGAAAATTGAGATAGCTGATACCGAGGCGTAGGCAGCGCTTTATTTCCTTTAGGAATGTCGAGCGGCTCTTTTCTAGCACTTCTGGATTTGGTGCTCCAAGATTAATCAGGTAGCTGTCATGGCTCATGACTTCTTTAATACCTGTTTTATCTAAAGCTTCTTCCCACTGTGCTACAACTTCATCTGTAAGCTCTTTTGGACTCCAAGTTCTTTGGTTTGCTGTAAAGAGCTGGATTGTCGTTGCCCCAATTTTTTCGCCTTCCAGCAGCGCATTGAAGACTCCACCGGCAGCAGAGCAGTGAGCGCCGATAAGAAGTTCGTCTGGGCTTGGATTCATAAATTGTACTCCCTAAAGAAATAACCGATAAGGCATTCTATCAATCTGACGACATCTTTACAATATTTAGGTGCACATGCATAGCAAAGCTGATACAGCACGCTCGATTACTCTTTCTGCTACGCGTTTTTTTTTCGGAACACTCTTTAGTCGTATTACTGGTTTTTTTCGAGATGTTAGTATGGCAGCTGTTTTTGGAACACATCCAAGTGTTGCAGCGCTTATGGTTGCTTTTCGTTTCTCTCACCTTTTACGCCGTCTCTTTGGGGAAGGCGCTATGCAAGCAGCTTTTATTCCTCACTTCGAAGAGTTGCGAGCTCAAGATCCAGAACGTGCGAATAGGTTTTTTGCGGATCTGGCTGCAACGATTGCCCTTTTTTTGTGCTCGATTATGGGTGGGGTTGAGCTATTGCTCTGGATTTGTATTAAGTGGGGCGGTTTTTCGGAAAATAATCTACAGATTTTAAAGCTCACAGCCTCGATGTTTCCCTCTGTTCTCTTCATCTGTCTCTTCGGACTTAATGCCTCGCTTTTGCAGTGCTACAAGCGATACTTTACTCCGGGAATAGCGCCCGCTGCTTTTAATCTTGTCTGGATTGGAGCTGTCTGGTCACTATACTCTTATAGCGTAGAAGACGCTATCTCATGGATGGCTGTGGCTATTGTGTTTGCAACCATTGCTCAATGGGCGGTGACATTGCCGTTTTTGCCAAAAAGAGAGCACGCTTTTAAGCCTTTTTCGAAAGATGTGCGTCGTTTGTTCAAGCCGCTGCTTTTGGGCTTGGTCGGGGTTAGTGCTGTGCAGATTAATAGCGCTGTAGATGCGCTTTTTGCGCGTTACTCAGATCTACAGGGACCTGCTTATTTGTGGTACGCTATTCGCCTTCAGCAGCTGCCACTAGCGCTTTTTGGTATTGCAATGTCAAACGCTTTGCTCCCGCCACTTGCCCGTGCATGCAAGGCAGGGGAGGCGGATGCATTTGATAAGTTATTGCGCTTTGCTATTAAGAGAGTCGCTTTTTTGATGATTCCGTGCACAGTGATTTTGCTTGTGTTTGCAGAGCCTATCGTACGGCTTGTATATGCAAGGGGGGGCTTTGATCTAACTGCTGTTGAGGGTACGGTGAGTTGTTTACAAGCGTACGCTCTTGGTCTTTTTCCATCCGTGTTGATTTCTGTTTTTGCAGCAGCACACTACGCTCGGAATCGCTACGATATTCCGTCAAAAAGCTCACTGTTTGTCGTTATTGTTAACATTGGCCTTAACGCCACCTTCATCGGACTCATGGGATGGGGCGCTGCAACTGTTGCTCTTGCCACAAGTATCACAGCGTTCATTAACGCGCTCATATTGTTTCGGCGATTGTAGGGATTGCTTGTAGGATGCTATCTATCCTGTAAAAACAGATGCAATCTGTATGAACAAAAAAAATCCTCAGCCCGTAAGGAGTGAGGATTTTTGAATTTGGAACTCTTGCTTTAGCTTAGTTAGCGTGAGCAAGGAACTCGCAAATAACAGGGATGTTGATTTCAAGTGGAAGAGGAATGAGATCTGGTGTTGGCAGAGCCATTAACTGTCCTTTGAAATTATCAGTCTCTAGTGTTAGATACTCTGGTACATCGCGAGCAGTGTTAGCCAAAGACGCCATGATGATGTTGTTTTTACGAGACTTCTCTCTGATAGAAATTTCCATACCAGGCTTGACGCGGAAAGATCTGATGTCAACTTTTTTTCCATTAACTTGAACGTGGCCGTGAGCAACGAGTTGCTGAGCACCGAAAATTGTGCTTGCCATTCTTAGTCGGTAGACAACGATGTCAAGGCGGCATTCTAGCAACTCTAAGAGTAGCTCGGATGTTTTACCTTGGCGGCCAACGGCCTCGTTGTAGTAGCGTAGTAATTGCTTTTCAGTAAGCATGCCGAAGACAGCTTTGAGCTTTTGTTTCTCTTCCAGCTGGAGGCCGAAGTCAGACTTCTTACGGCGACGGGCTCCGTGCATTCCGGGAGGATTAGCTTTGTGGATAAGAGGATTGCGGGCGCGCCCAAAAATATTGATGCCAAAACGACGTGCAATACGGTTTTTAGGTCCGGTATAACGTGACATTTTTTCTCCTGAATTATAGCTTAGGTCTAGTTAAGACCTTGTCGCAAAAGAAAGCATTTTACGAGGTGTGCAAGATTAATTGCAACCATAAAAACTTTTTTTACGGATCTAAGAAGTAAATAGGGAAGTTGAGGCAGTTGTTTGATGAGCTGCTTTGTATATCCCACGAGTTTAATAAGTAAAGTGTAGTTGACTTTGTTTTCTTGTTTTTTAGATTTTGGTTCAAAAGTTCCAGCCACATCAAATTCGTGCGGAGCTCTATAGAGTTTGTCTACACTCGACCATCCTTTGTTTTGGGATGGAGGAGGGGGCGGAGCTCCCTTTTGTGATGGATGTTGTGTTGCTGGTTGCATTATTTCAATTGTTTTTTATTTGAAAAATAGAGGTCATTATATGAAAAATCTCGATTTCTAGCAAGAAAGATTTACATTTGTATTCTTGTAAGAATTAGTTGCTTAGTGTTAGACTTGTTTCCTAATTATCACAAATCTAATTGGAAAGACACATGAAAGAGAAAGCGTATTTTGTACTCGCGTATTATCAATTTGTTTCTATAGAAGAGCCCTTACTCGAAATCAAAAAACATAAAGAGTTTTTTAAAGACAGAGACGTCTCAGGTCGGATCTATATTTCTGAAAAAGGAATCAATGGTCAAATGAGTGCCTATAAGGATGACGCCGAAGCGTATATGTTGTGGATGCGTGAAAATGACTGCTTTAAAAATATACAGTTTAAAGTGCACTACTCAGATGAAAATGTTTTTCCCCGTATGACCGTTAAATACCGCAAGCAAATCGTAGCTCTGGATTCCGATGTCGAAGCAGCTGACGGCGGTGAGCATGTATCTCCAAAGAAATGGAAGGAAATGCTTGAAGACGATGAAGAGTATCTACTCTTAGACGTAAGAAATGACTACGAATGGGAAGTTGGTCACTTTGAAGGCGCACTCAAGCCCGCCCTTGAAACATTTCGAGAGTTTCCCGAGTTCGCAGAAAACCTAAAAGACGATGTCGATCCAAAAAAGACAAAAGTAATGATGTATTGCACAGGCGGGATCCGCTGCGAGCTCTATTCAGCTTTAATGAAAGATAAAGGATTTGAAAACGTCTACCAACTCGATGGTGGAGTCATTAACTACGGCCTAAAAGAGGGATCGAAATATTGGAAAGGAAAGCTTTTCGTATTTGATGATCGCCTAACAGTACCGATTGCTGACGAGAAAGTGGAAATCATTAGCAAGTGTAAGTTCTGTCAAGAGCCGTCTGATGATTACTTAAATTGTGCAAACATGGATTGTAATACGCTTTTCTTGTGTTGCTCAAACTGTTTAGAAAGTGCTAAGGGATGCTGTCAAACAGCGTGTCAAGACGCTCCGAGAGTCCGACCATGGGAACAACAAAATCCACATAAACCGTTCCGCAGACAGCATACCTACGTCCAAAATCACGATTAGTATGCGAAGCCTTAAAAAGGTTTAAGCAGAGACGTAAAAAGAGAGAGGGGAAATTTAAAAACTACAATCTTGGTATAAACTTGGATGAATTGCGGTTTATGAATCTCCCCTGTCTCTTTTGCGTCTCTGCGTTAAATCTGTTCGAGAATTCTTAGAGCCCCATTCCAGGCAACCCACCGAGTCCACTAGCAAGATCGCCAATATCTCCCATTCCACTCATGTCTCCCATTCCGCCCATTCCTTTGTCGGCGATCTGTTTCGCAGCATCTTGATGAGCAGCTTTGATGAGGTCTTCGAGTCCTTCAACATCTTCAGGATCCACACATTCGGGTTTAATAGAGATCTTTAACAACTCACCTTCTCCATTAAGGATGATGGTGACTAACCCATTTCCAGCCTTTCCAGTAAACTCCGCATTCTTAAGCTCTTCTTGCATTTTAGCAATCTGCTCTTGCATCATCTTTGCTTGTTTTTTTCTTTTTGAGTAGCCTGTTCCCATTGGAATAGTCTCCTTGATTATACTGTTTTAGTTTTGTTTTTCTTTAGAGTGCCTTCAAGCTCAACTTTCGCAAACTGCATGAGGGTATCGTACTTACTTTGGTTCTTTTGATCTAAAACAACCACGGTCTCTTGTTTTTGCACTGGAGCTGGAGCAGCTGGAGGTGGAGGTTTTACTGCTCGTTTTTTCACTGCAGGCGGTGCCGGCGGTGGTGCAGGTGGCCTCGGAGGAGATGGAGGGGCTGGAGGAGGCGGCGCTGCTACGGGTTGCGGAGGGCGTGCTGGTGCTACAGCTGTTGCTTGCGTGTTGCTTGCCGCCGAGCTCTGTATTGTTTTTTCGAGATCTACCAAGCGCTTAACTAGCATATCGACTGGAATACGATGGTGGCTACGAATGATTTTCATGAGCACAACTTCGAGCGCAACGCGCTTGGAAGGCGCAAATTTAAGCTTTTCTTGCGCCTCTGTTAAAACATCGAGAATATACAAAAGTTGTTCTTGTCGATAGTTTTTAGCGGAGAGTTGGTAGCGCTGGAGTTCTTCTTGTGGGATCTCTTTACAGCTATTGGTTAATTGAACAAGAAGGATTGTACGGAAGTGATCGATGACTGTTTCAAAAAAATGAGAGATATCTTTACCCTCAGAGAAAACAGTCTCTGCCATCTCAAAGGCAAGCTTGATCTGACTTTCCTTTCCTGCTTGATCCAGAGCAAAAAGCTTATCATTTGATAAGATCCCTAATATATCGGTAATGGACTCTTCACTGATATTGCCGTCAGAAAATGAATACACCTGATCGAAAATGGATTCTGCATCCCGGAGACCGCCATCAGCAGCTTTTGCAATGAGGTGTAGGGCCGTTTTACTGATTTCGATTTCGAGGTTTTTGGCAATTGCAGTGAGTTTTTCTATAATATCAGATATAGAGATACGACTTAGATTGAAACGCTGGCAGCGACTGAGACTGGTCGGTAAAACTTTATGAGGCTCCGTTGTGGCAAAGAAAAACTTTGCGTACGGTGGTGGCTCTTCTAAAGTTTTCAAAAGAGCATTGAACGCCTCTTTTGTAAGCATATGTACCTCATCGATAAGAACAATTTTGTACTTACCAGTAGCAGGTGTATAGCCAACAGTTTCACTCAATCTGCGAATTTCATCGATACCGCGATTCGAAGCACCATCAATTTCCAAAACATCTAAAGAGTTACCCGCTGTGATCTCTTTACACGATGGACAGACGTTGCAAGGCTCGAGCTCTTCTGACGGATGAGCGCAATTGATCGCTTTTGCAAAAATACGAGCGAGAGTCGTCTTACCCGTTCCGCGAGAGCCACAAAACAGGTAAGCGTGAGCGAGACGCTTAAAGCGAATAGCATTTTTAAGGGTGGTAACGATGGGTTCTTGTCCCTTGACTTCGTTAAACCTTTGAGGTCGGTACTTGCGTGCAACAACCTGGTACTCTGACATCTCAACCTGCTTGTTATATGTTTTGGGATAAAAATTTTACAATGCCTTAGCAATTAATGCAATATGCTATTGCATTGCTTTCCAAGCGTGCGAGACCATACTGTAAAGATCTGGGTAGGAAGGCTTCCATTGCAAAGCTTTTTTTGCTTTGTTGGCGTCCGCGATAAGAAACGGAGGATCTCCTTGCCGTCTAGCGCCTTGCGTAATATCTAACTTAAGCCCTGTAACCTCTTCAACCGTAGAGAGAACTTCCTTCACACTGTATCCATTTCCATTTCCTAAGTTGTAAAATGAAGACGCCGCTCCCGATAAAAGCTGCTCAACAGCTGTGATGTGAGCTGAACCTAAATCGTTAACATGGATGTAATCTCTCACACACGTTCCATCTTCTGTATCGTAATCGGAGCCAAAAACAGAAATGGAGCCGCACTCTTGCTGTAAACTACGCAGGGCTATCGGAATGAGGTTGTTCTCTTTTCTCTTCGGTTGCTTTATTTCTTCATCAGGATCGCCACCGGCTGCATTAAAATAACGCAAGCAGCACGACTTTATCTGATACGCATGGTCGTAGTCAGAAAGAATTTGTTCTATCATCAGCTTTGTATGTCCATACGGGTTAATAGGTATCTGAGGATGCTTTTCCGTGATGGGAATTTCAACTGGATTACCATAAACAGCAGCAGTAGATGAAAAAACGATCGCTTTAATTTCGTGTCTTACCATGGCATCGAGAAGAGAGAGTGTGGAGGTGACATTATTTGCATAATATTTGGACGGATTGATGACAGACTCTCCAACATCAGTATTAGCTGCAAAGTGCATCACTGCATCGATTGGATAAGATTCAAAAACTGCATCTAAGTCACATGCGCGACAAGTGTCTCCACGTAAAAATGTTCCGCGTACAACTGAGCGTTTGTTGCCTCGACTGAGGTTGTCGAGAACAATCGTATTATACCCCTGATCACTGAGTTGTTTGTTGACGTGAGAGCCGATAAAACCAGCGCCACCCACGATAAGTATCGTTTTTTGTTGCATTTTTCTCCTTCAACTCAAGAAAATAAAAGATTAATCTAAACTCCGAACATGTTACATTGTATCCATGAAGCAAATATAGTTGAATAATGAATAGTCGTTATAACGAAGATATTGAAAGTTCAGCGGAGCTTACGCCTCCGAGACAGCAAGGCTACTTTGATAAAAGTGGCTGGTTAAGAGTCATCATAGGTGTGTTTTTTACCCTGAGTTTGTTTGTATTTTTACACTTTCGTGAAATACGAGTCGAAATTTTAGAGCTCGATAGCCCCGCAGAACGATACGTTGTCTCTCAGGTCGATTTTGAATTCTTTGATGAAGAAGCTACTGCTATATTGAGGCAAGAAGCTGTAAGAGATATCGGCGATATTAACAAAATCAACGAAAAAGAGATCCGCCAATGGCGGACCGATTTCGAAAAATTTCTTATTCAAGATGTAGATTGGAGAAAACGCGCAGAACATAGTACGTTTGAAGAGATGTATAAAGGTGTTGATCTCCTTGAAGAAGCGATGATGCGCATCCGCTTTACCAACTCTCGTACCCTTCACAAAATGCGGGAAGTCAACGTCCCAATCCCAAACTACGCAATTCTAACACCTCCAAAAGATATTAAAGAGATCGTTCTGCCCAACGAAGTTTGGGGGCAGATCACGCAGATGGCATTCGAAGAAGAGCCTTTTAACCTCGGAACCACCGATTTTATCCTAGATTATTTCAAAGAGCACTCTTGGATTCTCGAAAAAGATGTAATGGCGTGGCGCTCTTTGCGCAACAGGGTAGAGTCACAAGTGCCGCGGAAATACACAAAAGTTGGAGCGGGAGATAGGATTATTGACCAAGGCGAGATAGTGATCAGCCGCCATATGGCGATGATGCAAGCTATGAAAAAAGCTCTTAGCACTTCTCGCTCCTTATGGCATCCTTCCACACTTTTTGGAAGTCTTGCCCTAGCTCTTCTTTTCGTTGCCATTGGTATCGCTTTTCTCATTAATTACTATCCAGATATCTTGCGCTCAAACCGTAAAGTATTTTTGCTTATCACTATTTTATTACTAGCAATTATTTTGTCGAAGGTGACTGAATTTTTCTTGATTCGTACAACGACAAAATGGGTAGATCTCGTACGCTTGCCACTACTCGTTCCCTTTCCTGCGATTCTTTTATGCAGCTTGATGCGCTCTGGTATCGCAACTTTTGCAAGTACATTCTTAGCTGTGATTCTTGCTATGACACTTGCAATTCCTCACCAAAACTTTATGGTCGTAAACCTCGTTGCAGCGCTCGTTGCAATCCTTAACACCCGTTCTCTTCGCAGAAGAAAAGAAGTATTCGTTATTTGTGGCAAAGCGTGGCTTGCAAGTATTGTCGTTGTTTTCTCGTTTCACCTTTATAATAATTCAGTCTGGACGGCACCAACTCTTGCAGATCTCTTTACAACGCTGCTCTTTATGGGAGTTACCGCTATCTTGGTTGTGGGGCTGTTACCGATACTAGAATCCGCATTTAAAATTATGACAGATGTGACGCTAATGGAGTATATGGATCCCAACCATCACCTCCTGCGTCGCTTAGCAATTGAGGCCCCAGGAACCTATCAGCACTCCGTTGTTGTTGGTAATATTGCAGAAGCCGCAGCTGTTGGAATCGGTGCAAGCGGCCTCTTTTGCCGTGTGGCAACGCTGTATCACGATATTGGAAAGTTGGCAACTCCGCACTACTTTACAGAAAATCAGCAGGGCGGAGTCAATATTCACCAATTGTTAACTCCGGTCGAGTCAGCGCAAGTGATCATAGCACACGTAAGCGAAGGCGTTACAATGGCTCGTAAAGAAGGACTACCTGAACAGTTTATCGATGTGATCAAAGAACACCACGGTACAACGCTTGTTTATTTTTTCTATAGTAAGCAACTTGAGTTATCCGGAGGCGATAAGAGTAAGGTCGATGAAAAAGATTTTCGTTACATGGGTCCTAAACCCCGCTCTAAAGAGTCCGCAATTATCATGATTGCAGACTCGTTAGAAGCTGCCTCTCGCTCTTTGGATGAGGTAAATTTGGAAACTGTTACAGAGCTTGTAGACACTATTGTCAGAGAAAAAGCGAAAGATGGCCAGTTTGATCAATGCCTCCTAACTTTCGAAGAGCTCGGTATCGTCAAACAGGTGATGGTAAAAACCCTTGTTGCCGTAGGACACTCTCGGGTCAAATACCCAAAAGCGAAGGATGCCGGAACACGTCAAGCCGAAGAGTCAAAAGCCGGCTAACTAGACTGCCTACTCCCATGGATTGCACTATGCCTATGCGTCAGATTGCGGGAGTAGCGTTGTAATACCACGGCTCAAGCGCTTGAGAAGGAACTTTTTTGGAACAAAGAATTGTAGATAACGAAAAAGACGGTACCGCCAGTTGAATGTGTGAACAGGTTTGTTTTTTTCGATCTGTTCGACGATCTCTTTGGCGGCAAATTCAGGTGTCATTGTCATGCTTGAGCGCTTAGTCTCTTTATCTCTTCCAAGTGCAGCACGCGTACGGAACCGTGTTGCGACCTGACCTGGACATGCGCTAAGCACTCGAATGCCGTAGGCTTGCATCTCGAAATCAAACGCCTCGGAAAAAGAGTTTACGAACGCTTTGGATGCAGCATAAACCGCGAAGTTTGGAAAAGCAAAAAAAGCTGCTACAGATGAAACATTGAGTACGACCCCCTTTATCCCATTTTCTTTCATCATACGAGCACCTTCTAAAGTGAGCCTCAAGACAGCTTGGCTATTGAGATTAAGAATCTCTAATTGAGCGTCAGTAGAGTGCTCTAGTGCAGGACCATAAAGGCCAAAGCCCGCGTTATTAATGATCAGATCTGGGCGATGCTTGTGAATAAGTGTTACAAGGGAGTCTTGTTCTTTAAGGAGATCCGCTTGATGCAGAGTGACTTCTACGGAAAGCTCACGCTGCAGGCGCTCAAGTGCTTCTTGATTACGGCCTGTGATTAAAAGGTTGATCCCTTTCTCTGCTAAAAGGTAACATAGAGTTTCCCCAATTCCTGAGGTTGCTCCTGTAATAAGCGCTAATTTGAAAGTCATGACATGCAACATAGCAAAAAACCTCTATTATCTCAAAAGGTAACTAATGCCCCAATTTTCCGATTACGCTCTTGAGCCCACGATCCTCTCTTCTCTCGAAGGAATGGGCTTTAAAGAGCCGTCGCCAATTCAAGCAAAAACTCTTCCTCTCATCCTCGAAGGTAATGACCTTATCGCTCTTGCTGAAACAGGCTCTGGTAAAACAGCTGCTTGCGCCATTCCCATTTGTCAAAGAGTAGATGTGACAAGAGATGTCATCCAAGCACTAGTGGTTGTTCCCACACGCGAGCTCGCGATGCAGTACGCAACCGAGGTGCAAAAAATTGGAAAGCGAAAAAAAATTAAAACCTGTTCTGTATTCGGTGGTGCTGATAGCGACCTGCAGCAAGCGAAACTTCGGCACGGGGTCCATGTCTGTGTGGCCACACCCGGAAGACTGATCGACTTTATTCACAATCGATTGGTAGATTTAAGCCATGTGGAGACAATCATTTTAGATGAAGCGGATGAAATGCTGAGCATGGGTTTTTACGATGATTTAGAGTTCATCTTTCAATGCCTTGTTCACGAGCATCAAACGCTTCTCTTCTCAGCCACGATGCCCAAAGATATTCGTCGTCTTGCCAAAGATTACATGGAAGAGCCAAAGGAAATCATTTTAACAGGGCAGCAAAGAGCTCCAGACTCCATTACACACACATTTATCTATTGTCATCCCAAAGATAAGCAAAAAAAATTAGTAGATCTTATCAAAGAGCATAATCCTAATAAAGCCATTATTTTTTGTGAATCGCGTGTTCAGTGCGAGCAGCTTTATCGTGCTCTGAAGGGCTCTCAACATCGCCTTGACTTTATTCACGGTGGCTTACAGCAAAACATACGCTCATCTGTTACTAATAAATTTCGTATGGGGAAAATTCAGTTGCTTATTGCAACGGATGTAGCAGCTAGAGGCTTGGATAT
>JBDQID010000012.1:0-13877 GCA_040264515.1 Chlamydiales bacterium | reverse complement strand
TTTTTTCTATGGATGGAATTGTTGCGAACCTCAAAGGAATCTGTGACTTGGCTGACAAATACAATGCACTTGTAATGGTAGACGACTCTCATGCTGTAGGCTTTGTTGGTAAAGAGGGTCGAGGTACCCACGAACATTGTGATGTTATGGGACGCGTTGATATTATTACAGGAACGCTCGGCAAAGCTATGGGAGGCGCCTCTGGTGGCTATACAAGCGGAAAAAAAGAAATCATACAGTGGTTACGCCAACGCTCACGCCCCTATCTCTTTTCGAATAGCGTAGCTCCAGCCGTTGTTGCAGCCTCTCTTAAAGTTTTGGATCTTCTTCAAACAGGTGATACTCTACGTGTCAAGCTACGTCAGAACAGTCGTTATTTCCGAGAAAACCTCACCAATTTAGGATTTACAATCCCCACAAGCGATCATCCAATTATTCCTGTAATGCTAGGTGATGCAAAACTTGCACAAGAGTTTGCTCGTAAAATGCTTGATTATGGAGTTTATGTTATCGGCTTTTCCTATCCAGTTGTTCCCAAAGAGCAAGCTCGTATTAGAACACAAGTATCAGCAGCTCATAGCAAAGAAGACCTCGATCGCGCCCTCCATGCATTCGAAACCGTTGGAAAAGAGTTGCAAAGCCTAAAAGTCTAAATAGCACAGGAGCCTTATTTACTTTTTCACTTCATTAAAATACTATTCACCAAATTTAAAATAAGGCGAGTGCCCTATCAAGATTGAATCCTTGAATATTCTAAGATCCAATCTTAATAGGGTACTAAGAACGACTCTGCAAGACAACGTCAGCTTGAAAGTTCAACCTTCTCTTTGTCGATAACTTTTTTTAAAAATGGGCGTAACTCAACAGGCACCATTACCATTTTTGTACGCTGCTCTTTCTTACTACCTCTTCCAACAAAAACAAAAGCAGTGCTCTGTAAAATACCAAAATCCGTTGTAGGAAGATCCCCTTTATCCCAGAACCAAGAGAGATCTTTTTCAATAACACGCTTTTTACAAAGATCGTGCATCGAAACCTCCCCTCCATGTTCTTGAATAATCTCTATTAGCATTTCTTTAGAACCTGCTGGAAGCCGGCTCCAAAGTTCTTCAATCGTACGCTCATTGAGAAGGTGCGAGACAATAGCCTCTAGACGATTATTCACGATTAAATGAGGCGGTAGGCCGATCTTCAAACAGATCCCTTGCAGCCAAGAGAGAGGTAATTTATCTAACGCGTCAGAAAAGTTCCTGTCCGGAGGCAAAGATTTATCCTCAACAGCTTTTTTCCAAAGAAGGACAGACTCTTTTGCCATACCATGCAAAATACTTTGTATCTGCGGGTCTTCCCCCCTATAACAAGGATAAATAGAAAAACCACTTAAGCGTGGTGATACTGCAGGCTTAGAAGTCGCTGCTAGGGAAGGCTCTAACACAACCTCTCCCTCCTTTTTAATAATTCTAGGCTGTTGCAAAGGATGAGTTGTAGCTTCAATCTTTTTAACTCTTATCGTATGAATCCAATCTTCTGCAAAATCAAACCAGTAATAAAAAACCTGATCCAAAAAGAGCTCCTGCTCGGAAAGAGACGCCTTCTCCACTGGGTCAGTATAACGTCCATCTTCACAAAAAGGCGAATTACCAAAATTAAATTCAAATGACTGCCGATCCGTGCGGCCATAAGCTTCCATAATAATCTCATGGAGATCCAAAAGTGTATGTACAAATGAGAGCTTGATCTCCCTTGTAGCCGCCTGCGTTGCATAAGGGCCACAAGAAAGAGCCACCTCTAAAGTCACTGATTTTGCATACTTGCAAGAGTTCGTTTCCATAAAAATCCCTCCGTTTCAATTATCCTAAGAAAAAAAAGAATAAAAGGGAAAAGGAGGATTCAAAGTTCTAAAATAACTTTTCCGCACATCCCACTACCCATCGCATCGAACCCTTGTTCAAAGTCATCAAAGGCAAAACGATGAGTCAAAACTGGAGTAATATCCAATCCACTATCTAGCATTCCAATCATTTTGTACCAAGTCTCATACATCTGCCTTCCATAGATACCTTGCAAAGTCAATCCTTTGAAAATAATTTTATGCCAATCTACAGGGCTATTTTCAGGAAGAATTCCCAATAAGGCAATAGGACAACCAGGACGAATCGTATCAATCATATCTCGCAGTGCTGCAGGCTGTCCCGACATCTCCAAACCAACATCAAACCCTTCAAGAGCGCCAAAAGTTTTCATAAACTCAGAAAGAGGTGTTTTAGATATATTAACAGCGTGAGTCGCTCCCATTTGCTTTGCTAGCTCAAGACGATAAGGATTCATATCTGTTACAACAACGCGACGAGCTCCCACATGCTTTGCAATGGCTGTTGCCATTAAGCCTATTGGCCCTGCTCCTGTGATAAGAACATCTTCTCCAACAAGATTGAAAGCTAAGGCAGTATGAACTGCATTTCCCAAAGGATCAAGAACCGCTGCTATATCATCATTTATTGACGCTGGCAAATGAAAAGCGTTCTCTGCTGGTATACTAACGAATTCAGCAAAACAGCCTGTTCTTGTAACACCGACACCTTGAGTATGTAAACAGAGGTGCCTCTTAGTTGTTCGGCAATTGCGACATTTACCACAACTGATATGCCCCTCTCCTGAAATGCGGTCTCCAATTTTAAAACCTTGCACATAAGCACCAACCGCGACTACCTCTCCTGTGAACTCATGGCCGATAGTCATCGGGGTTTTAATTGTTTTCTCCGCCCAGCGGTCCCATTTATAAATATGGAGATCAGTACCACAGATCGATGTTTTTTTTACTTTAACCAGAATATCGAGATCCCCGATCTCCGGCTTATTAACTTCACGTAACCAGAGACCTGGAGTAGATTTTTCTTTAACAAGTGCTTTCATAATTTCAATGAACCATTATAAAAAATAAGCTACCTTTATAATGCTCTGAAAGCATTTTCAACAATCTTTTTCTCTATTCATAGAGCAATCGTATTATAAATATTTTCCGATCCATTCGTAAAAATAAGATCTTAAAAATATGGTTAAGAGAGAGCCCGTAGGGAAATAAATTGAAGACTTTTATAAAATCTCTAGTCTGAATCGCTATAACAGCACTATTTTAGCTCTTCTAAAATGGCTAAGGTCGCCTCTTTAAAAAAAGTAATCTGATCACAGTAGATCGCTAAAACTTGCAAAGCATACTCTCTAAGACTCATAGAACTTCTACTCAAGCTAAGACGATGAAAACGTCTAATCAATTGCTGATGGTAAGCAACACTCAGAGGCTCTAAAATCTCTTTAAAAGCAACTTCTTTTTTGCATTCCCTTCCACACAGCGCTGTGAACTCATACTTTTCAACATCGACCTGACGATTTTGCTTACATTTTTTCTTTGCCTTCGCAAGCTCATTTTCCCCATCCTCTAAAATAAATAGAACAGTCTGCAAACTCTTTTTTAGCTTCTCTAGGGCTGGAGTTACTGAAAGCAAAGATGAAAAACGAGCTTGTTGAATCTCCTGATGAACCCACTCTCTTAAAGGAAATTTTCTTTTCAAATGCTCTGCTGCAGCCTCCTCTAATGTTAAAGCTGTAATACCTCTGAAGCCGACCCCTCCTTCCGTTGCATTAAGTAGCTTAATTGAAGGGTATTCTTGGGAAAACGCCTCGATCCAACTTCCTTCTTGAATCCATTTCCAATGAGTTTTTACCTCATTTCCATCCATATCTTTTTTAATAATCAGATTACTCTCTTCTGCGTCCGCCGATGATAGATGAAGGTGTGCATCAATATCTGTGCTATGCTCTTCTTTGAATGATAAATCCATACCCACTAAAACAATTGGATTACATCCCATCTTCCGCGCGATCTCTAAGCAGCAATGAACAACGTTATAACCTGAATCCATTTCTTCTCCAGCAACCCCCAACTCTTTTTCCATCCACTGAATAATCGGATATCCACCACCACTTCTGAGATATAAATGTGCACCAGAATAAGTATCAAGGGCGTCCGCATTAAAGCGGGTTGTATAAAAGTAAGGAGTTGCAAGATGTCCATTTTTATTTGCTATTTCAGTTTGTAAGGAGTGAGGATCAACACCTACGCCGAAGTGAGGCGTCACTTCATTTCGCATAAGCATATTCAAAGCAGAGCCACCAGCAAACAGTAAAGCTTGCTCTGAGAGCCCTTTCAACAAATGTATATTTTTATTTAATGAAGGGCCAGCACCACAAATAATTGCAGGCTTGTTATGGAATTTATTAAAAAGCGAATGACCATCATAACTGTCGCCTAAAGCTTGTACATTCGGGAAAAAATTTTTAAAAAAGACTTTTCCAAAACGATTAAACTCCAATGCAATTGTGTCATTTGCAACACTTTCGATAAGTAATTTACTTCTGATGAATATAAAGCGCTCACTCTTCAGCTGACGATACGACTGTAGAGCTGAAACAACTCTTGGCTCTGTAACAAATGTCCAACACAGACGCGATAAATCAGCCTCCTCTTGTGCACTTTCAATAAGCCCTTGGATCAGAACTTGTGGGTGTTTAAGTATTTCAGAGGCAAGATCCATTTCCAAAAAACGACGCAAAATTGTCATGTCATCTTCAATAAAAATAAGATAGTTCTGAGGGCTCTCTTCTAACCAACTCTTCGCAGCTCTATAGTAGTAACCAAGTCCTATACCATAGACATAAAGAACTTTACTATCCTTTATATCTAATGACTTGAACCATTTCTCCGCTTCTTTTTCTGCGTTAAAATTAGAATGAAGGTAATTGACTTTTCCCCTTTCATGAAGCTTTAAATTCATCTCTCCATTACGCGTTTTACAAAACTCTTCAGAAGATACTTCCTCACTCTCAATAAAAGTTACAAGATTTGGATCTTGTTTTTTTAAAACACGAATATTCTCACGAAAAGCTGTGGTAAGTGACATAATAGACCTCTTTCAATTTAAAACTTACATCATCTATAGCACATCCCCATATTCTCTTGTATGAAAACAAAAGAACTGCTAAGGGAAAAGTAAAAAGGAGGGCACAATGGCTACAAATGATCTTATAGTAACTCAAATACCAACAAATCAAAGCTCACTCTCATCCACAGAAGAAAAGGTTATGAGTAAACTTACTCAAGACATTGAAGATGTACAAGCTATTTACCAAATGATGAGAGAGCTAAGAGGCGATTCATCAAAAGATGACCATGAACTCAAAAACATAGAAAAATCAATTGAAAAATTAGAATTTTCAGCTCAAGAGCTTTTCAAAAACGATGAAGGTAAGACCGCAGCTACGATTGAACCCGTAACGGATTCTAATCCTGTGGCTATTGAAGAGAGCAAACAAACGGTTGTTAACAAAGCCATAAGCCCAAAAAGTTCTCAAAAAACCCAAGCCCTAAAAGTCATACTTATCGGAGGCAGTATTGCTCTTTGTGCCTCGGGCTCTATCGCTATAGCTGCAGGGGCTAAGGGTACTGTTTTCACAGTCAGCTGCCTCTCCGCTATAGGCATCGGAATTGGATCTCTTAGATAACCCTTAAGCAAGAGCTAAATTTCCATCCACTTTTTTCTTTTTCTAAATCGCTTAGAACGGCGTTTTTTTCTCTTGGCAAGTCGTTTTTGCTGCTCTTCAATGGGAACAGCCTTAATTTCACCTGATTCTAAGGCAGCATCAACATCTCGCTCATAAGAGCGGATTAGCTCCTTCGTCTTCGAAATAGCCTTCCACTGCTGGCGGGTAAAATTCGAGGGATTATTAATAAACGAGAGGACACTCTCCTTCTCAAAGCTACTTCCCCCGGATAGCTGCTTTGCTTCCTCTTTTTTTAAGAGATCGAGGTTTGACTGAATAGCATCGAGCATTTCAGCTGTGTCGTTGCATTTCATGGGCTCTTTCATAGAATAAACCAAGCGTTCTAAATCAGGAAAAGGGAAGACTTCTAGCAATTCATTAATAATACGTTGTAAAGACTGATCTTCTTTAGACATAAACCACCCTCATTTATTTATATCTAATTGTAACAAATCATAAACTTATTAGTATATAAAATATTTTATTTTTACTTTACTTTAATAACGAGAGAAGTTGAGAAAATGAAGGCAAATTTGGGACAAAACGGTAAACACCGGCCTTTGTGTCAAACCAGCCAGTACGAACCTCTTCTGCATTAGCAACTGCAAGATAAGAAGAGTGAATGTAATGGTGATAACCACAAACCTGTCTCAAGACTTTTTCTGTAATTTTAACAGATTTGCATTCAATAACTAAAAGAGGAAAAAGTGGATATTGAGGGTGAATATCTTTTGCAAAAGCAAGAATATCCACCCTGCGATCAGGAAGCTCAGAATGGGTTGCCAAAAGGTGAGGAATCTCTTTTAAAGACTTCTCAACAGCTATCAAGGAGTCGGGAAACCCCAATCTCTCCACCATATGACGAAGCAACTCTTGACGTACGAGTTCTTCTGGAGATGCACTTACCCACTCTTTTCGAATAGGATCAAAAATTTTTTCTTCTGTTTGGGGCACGTCTACTCAGGCTCTATGATACCAAAATTATCATCTTCCCGACGGTAGATCACTTTAATTTTAGAATCTTCTTCATTCTTAAAGATTAAGAACCTATCACCTGAGAGCTCCATTTTCATTACAGCTTCATCAGTTGTTAAAGTTTTCAGTGGACGAGTTTCTTTCTCAACAATTTCATGAGGCTTGTACTGATTTTCAATAGCGCGACGATTTTCATCTTCAATCTCGTCGTTAATGATTTCATCTTCAGAATAAGGGCGTTGTAAAACATTCACATTCATATCAACAATTGCAGTGCCTTTAGCCTGATGCTTTTGCAATTTGTTTTTATATTTCAACAACTGGGTCTGAAGCTTTGTAAGAGCCTTATCAATAGAGGCGTACATATTTTCGCTAATAGCATGAGCTTTTATTTTGATATGATTGACCTTCAGAACGATATCAACGATATGATCTAGTTTCTGAATATCCATGGTAACAACGACATCAATAATCCTATCACTAAACCTTTCAACCTTAGCAACTTTATCAACAGCATAATCTTTCATAGCGTCTGTTACATGAACATGACGACCTGTAATTGTAATATTATATCCTTCCTGCTCTTTCTCTAAAGTCTTGCCTTTTCGACCCATTTGTCACCTCTCTGATTGGACGTTGCTATTACCGTAATTATACCGTCAAAAGCAGAGCAAGAGCAACATAATTTTTTTCTAAGCCTCAAAGATCAAGACTTAACAGAAAATTAACAGTTCCTTTTACAAAACAAAATAAATAACGTTTAAAATCCCAAACTATAAAGCATTTACTACAGAGGAGTCTTACCATGCCACTACTCGTTAACCATGGAGTCACGCCCAATTACCCATCCGACAAACCTGAAATCACTTCTACTACAAAATTTTCTCTTCTAAGCCGCGCTTTAAGAAAAAAAATTGGAACTGCTGCTGCAAAACCCATTGAAAAGCTTGTTTTCCGCTGCCAAAACAGTGTCCGCAAGAATGGAGAAACACTCTATATACTAGAGCATCAAGTGCAAGATCTTGAAGCTGAACTTCACTCCTACACCCAAACAACTAAAGCAACATCAATTCCTCAAGCACTGTATCAAGTGGTAAAAAACATTGCCTCATACCTATTTCTTGGAGAAAAAACCAACGAATCTCAAAATAGAAAAGAAAAAAGTGACGCACTTACAGAAAAAATTATGCTTATAAAGCAATCCCTCTCTGGCATCCATACATCGCCTCAAGCTGACAAAGAGTCAGAAGAGTTCTTTTCCTCTTTGTTCGACAGAATAGAGGTGCTTGAAAAACAAACTAAAGAACAGAGCTCTGCAAACGATAGCGTAGCTCTTCGAGCCTTATTCAAAGCTGTCCAGAAAAAAGGATCTCTCACAAAAGAAGAGTTTTCAGCGCTTTCCAAAAATACATCTATTAATCAAGCTGCTGAATACGCATAAACGCTACTTCTTCTCTGTTTTCTTTTTAGCACTACGCTTCCAACCTTCAGCTGTTTGCTTTCTCTTCTTTGCTTGATCCGCTGTTTTTTCATCTTTTTTATTTGCAGGTGTTGCCTTATTTTTCTCTTTCTTTGAATCCATTAGCGCTTTCCCTCCGACACTTCGTCTCTAGAAATATCGGCATTCGTCCAGCTATTCTTGAGTGAATCTTTTACTCCTCTAAAAAAAGTAGATTCAGCCAGGCCAACGGCCTACAATTACAACAAACCTACTGCTCCGAATCGAATTAATTGTCGCTTAGTTCAAGCTCATGTGATTTCTTATAGTGCGCTATGGAACGCGGGGTAGATGTGCTACAATTTCACCACGACGGCAGCTGTAGAAGCAATACGTCAAGACAGTCATAAATCCAATTTTGACAAAGCAACAGACTAAAGAGAGAGCAGAAGAGCTTTAAAATCACCGTATTCACTAGAAATAGAATACGCTTGCTTTTCCTGTTTAAGAACATGCTGCAAGCGCTCTGGGATGTGCATGGTAGTGCTCACAAGCGGTTGTACTTCTTCAAGAAATTTCGCAGGATGTGCCGTTGCCAAATAAATACCCGTGGGCGAATCATCCCGCCTCTCCATACACTGTTTTAATCCAAGATAGCCAACCGCTCCGTGCGGATCTGATAAGTAGTGATAGACCTCAAACAGCTCTTTAATAGCCACTTTTGTCTCATCATCACTAAAATATGTTCCATAAATATCTTCACACATCTTCTCTTGACTTTGACCATAGAGGTCGAGCATGCGACCAAAATTACTTGGATCACCAACATCCATTGCGTTCGAAAGCGTCTTAATAGAGGCGTGGGGCTCAAACTTACCACTCTTAAGATAATTCGGAACGCTTCGATTGATATTCGTTGCTGCAATAAAGCGATCTACTGGCAAACCAATACGCTTGGCAATAAGCCCTGCTGATAGATTTCCAAAATTCCCGGACGGTACCGAAAAAAGCAATGGTGATGTTAAATCTTGAAGCTGAGAATAAGCGTAAAAATAGTAAAAAATCTGAGGCATCAGTCGCGCAATATTTATAGAATTTGCCGATGTTATTGAGCGCCTCTTCCGTAGATCTTCATCCAAAAAAGCACCCTTTACCAAACGCTGACAATCATCAAAAGTGCCATCTACTTCTATTGCTGTAACGTTTTGTCCCATCGTTGTAATTTGCTTTTCTTGAATCCAGGTAATTTTATCTTTCGGATACAAGATTTTCACACAGATGCCCGGTACATCAAAAAAACCCCTTCCCACAGCACTACCAGTGTCTCCTGAAGTCGCTACAAGAATATGAAGCTCTTCCTCTTTCTCCTCTAAAAATACATACGAGAGCAAGCGAGCCATAAAACGTGCTCCAAAATCTTTAAAAGAGAGTGTTGGACCATGAAAAAGCTCTAAAACATAAAGCTTCTCTTTGAGAAGCACAATTGGAGCGTCAAAATCCAACGCATCCACAATAACCTCTAGGAGTTTTTCCCCCTGTACATCCTCACTTAAAAACAGTGTTGCAATCTCCAAGCAGATCTCATGGAAACTTAAAGTTTGTAACGATTCAATAAAAGCTGACCGAAGAACAGGGAAGCCCACAGGCATATAGAGCCCTTTATCTTCCGGCATTCCTTGTAAAACGGCTTGCTTAAAAGAAACTGTTTCTGAGCGATTCTGCGTACTACAGAACTTCATACAAGACAGGCCCCTTGCTGATTAATTTTAGAAACAAAAATCGTGCTACGAACACCATTATTCTTCCACGTTGATTGCATTGCTCGACCTATTACCTGTCCCTCTTCAATAGAGCTACAAAGGGCAAATACAGAAGGTCCAGCGCCTGAGATACTGCAACCCAATGCACCTTGCTTAAGAGCTGCCTCTTTAACCTGATCAAAACCTTTAATAAGTGCTCTTCTCCGTGGCTCAATAATCACATCATCTAACGAACGGGCAATAAGCGAATAGTTAGCGGTCATCAAGCCTACGATAAGTGCGGAGGCATTTCCTGACTGAGTAATCATTTTCGAAAGCGATACATTCTCTGGTAAAACACGCCTTGCATCCGCAGTCGGCAATACCATCTCTGGATGAACAATAACACAAGTGAGATTAGTTGGAGTCGGTACCTGGATAACATCCAGAGGATCATAACTGCGCACAACAATAAAACCACCGAGTAAAGAGCCTCCTACATTATCTGCATGAGAGGCTCCACAGGCAACTTTTTCAGCCTCGACAACAAAGGGAAGTAACTCTTTTTTTTCCAAAGGGTCACCGAACAAAGCATTAACAGCAACAACTGCTGCGACTGCACTTGCACCACTAGAGCCCAAGCCACATTCTAAAGGCATCTTTTTATGAACCTCTAACTCTACACCATCGCTGATACGAAGCCTTTCCAAAAAAGCCGAAACTGCAGCTCCCGCTGTGTTTTTTTGAGGATCTTTTGGAAGAAGACCAGAGTCTCCTTTAATCTTTGTGATATGAACGCCTTTCTTACGCTTTAATCTGCGAGCGACAACTTCATCACCTGGCGCATCAATAGCAAAACCAAATATATCAAAGCCACAAGCTACATTAGCAACTGTTGCTGGAGCAAAAACCTTTTTCATTCGTGCGATACTCTCATTATGTCTGCGAAAACCCCCGCTGCTGTTACCTGAGCCCCTGCTCCTGGGCCTCTAATAACAAGAGGATTATGTTTATAGCGATCCGTTGTAAAAGAAATCATATTATCACTTCCCGAAAGGTGAAAGAAGGGATGTTGGGGACCCACTTCCTTCCAAGCAATACGCGCATGTCCCCCTTCAAGAAGAGCTACATAACGTAGAGCTTTCCCCTCTTTTTCAACACGTGCTCTTTTTTCTTCAAAAAAAGCATCGTGCCTTGGCAAAGCATCAAAAAATTCTTCTACAGAATCTACATTAAAATACTCTGATGGAATAAAATTTTCTAATTCTATATCACTAAGTTCGAAATGATGTCCACACTCTCTTGACAGAATCAACAATTTCTTCAAAACATCAAGACTATTTAGATCTTTTCTAGGGTCCGGCTCTGTAAACCCATTATCAAAAGCTTCTCGAATAGCATGACTAAAAAGCTTACTACTACTAACGCTATTACATATATAGCTTAGAGTACCGGAAAGAATCGCCTCGATCTTATGAATTTTATCCCCGCTGCATAGTAAATCATTCAAAGTTTGAATCACAGGCAGAGCTGCACCCACATTGGTCTCATATAAAAAATTAACACCACACTTTTTAACAATCTCTTTCAAATGTGAATATTGCTTATAAGTACCAGAACTTGCGAGTTTATTCGGGGTCACAACTGAGATCCGAGATTGAAGCAAATCGCTATAGTGTGAAACGACACCTTCATCGGAGGTACAATCAACGAAAATCGTGTTTCGTAAATTGAGATCTTTCATTTTCTGAACAAACTGATGCATGTTAGTCTGAGAAAAGGATTGATCAAGCTTTGAGCTCCACTCTTTAAGATCAAGGCCCTCTTCATCAAAAAGCATCTTACGACTATTCGCTAAACCAATAACACGCATGTCAATACGATGTCTCTCTAATACAACCTCTTTTTGACCATGTATCTGATCAATAAGAGCGTTGCCAATCCGTCCCGTGCCAATAATAAAGAGATGAAGAGGCTTATATCCTGAGAAGAAAAAAGCGTCGTGAAGCACGTTTAAGCTCTTTAACTCATCCGATTTTTTAATCACAATGGAAATATTCAGCTCCGACGAACCTTGCGCAATGGCAATAACATTCACACCGTTTTTCCCCAGTGTAGAAAATAGACGCCCAGCAATCCCCTGAAACTGACGCATATTTTCTCCAACAACAGCTACAATAGAGAGATTATCTTCCACTACCACTTCATCAATTTGATGAGCGTAAATCTCCAATGAAAACTCTTCTTCAATCTCTCTCTTTGCAACGGAGGCTATTTCTGGCTCAACAGCAATGCAGATCGAATGCTCTGATGACGCTTGAGTAATCAAAATAATATTAACTTTTTTTCTTGCAAGAGCCGTAAAAAGCCTCTGAGCAATCCCTGCAATTCCAATCATTCCCCCACCCTGAATTCGTAATAGCGCAATATGATCAATTGAAGAGATCCCCTTGATCATATGGCCGTTACTTTTCGACTCCGAGCTAATAATGGTTCCCGGAAGTGAAGGGGAGAATGTATTATGAATATGAATAGGAATTTCTTTTTCAACAGCTGGATGCATCGTGGGTGGATGCAATACTCTAGCACCGAAATGAGACATCTCCATAGCCTCTTCGTACGTCATAGTAGAGATAGGAAACGCTTTACATACCTTTCGTGGATCAGCAGTCATGACTCCGTCAACATCTGTCCATATTTCAATACAAGAGGCGGAAAGCGCACAACCTAAAAGAGCTGCCGTATAGTCAGATCCCCCACGCTCTAGGGTCGTTGTCTCATTTTGAAAGGTCGATGCGATAAAGCCTGTTGCAATTTGCAAGCGCTCATGTCCTTCGAAAAACTCCTGAATGTTTTGATATGATCGATCAAAATAGACCCTTGCTTTTCCAAAGCTATTATCGGTTTTAATAAGGCGGCGTGTATCCAAAAACTCAGCATCCCCACCTAAATTTTTAATCGCCTCAGAGAGGATATAGGCGGATAAAAGCTCGCCAAAGCTCATTACAAAATCTAAAGTCCTCGGAGAGAGTTCTTTTACAAGATAAGCCCCATGAAGAATATCAGCTAATTCGGAAAGTGTGTCTTTGATATTTTTAAAAATACAGTCTCGTAACTCTCCATCTGCAACCAGAGCTTTTGCCGCATTGATATGACGCACCTCTAATTCATCAAAGAGCTCTAAATATCGATTCTCTCCTCGCGCTGCCAAATGCCCCATCTCTATTAAAGAGTCTGTAGCGCCTCCAAAAGCAGAAACCACAACGGCGACCTTTTCAGACTCTTTTGTTGCCTTAATAATAATATTTGCAACTTCCTCCACATTGAAAGGAGAAGCAAGAGAAGAGCCCCCGAATTTCAAAATCTTCATCTAAGCTATAACCTCATCCTTTTTACTATTTTCTTACAGAGTACCACGACAAGCTGTTTTTTTAATTATTTTTCTCTTAATTTCTCTTGTGAATTAATTCGCTATTAACATATACTCATCACTTCTTCGAAACGAGAAAAACTAACGCGGGGTGGAGCAGGGGCTAGCTCGTTGGGCTCATAACCCAAAGGTCGGAGGTTCGAATCCTTCCCCCGCTATTTTTTTTCTTTCAGGCGGCATAGCTCAGTTGGTTAGAGCACCGGAATCATAATCCGGGTGTCGTTGGTTCGAGTCCGACTGTCGCTACTTTTCCTTTTATTTATTTCATACATTTAAGATTAAAAACAAAGTTCGCACATTGTGCGCTCTTTTGTTTTTTATTTTTCTTAGCCTTTTATAATTTTTCTTGACTCTTTTCTATTTACAAGGTCATCTGAAGATACAATTCGTAATAACACAAACAGCGATCTCTCACAGAATGCACGAACGTATGGTCTATATCCAAAACAAAATGGGTATTTTTTTTATTACGCTGTAATCTAACGTCAGCTCAACTCTTAATTCCGCCCTGCCTACTGGTTTATAGAAATAGTTTTTAGACCACGGTAGTGGTCGCTTCTCTCTTTAGCCCAGCACTTTAGTGCTGGGACGGGATAATAAGAACAGTGTGCCGCGGCAGCGGCACCTCTCTTCTTTTTTAACTTTGAGATCCTGAGAGATGCCACTACTGTGGCATAGATTTTTTTCTACCTTTCCC
>JBDQID010000011.1:0-13883 GCA_040264515.1 Chlamydiales bacterium | reverse complement strand
CACAGTCGCCCGCACTCCCATTGAAAGGCCGCTCAGCCTGAATCGTTTATTCTTTTTCAACGCTTCGTTTATCACTTCATTCTTGAAGAAGGTAAGTGGTTATAGGGAAACGGCCTTTCAATGAGAGTGCGGGCGACGGAGCGCCCGCGCTACAACCAGTGAATGTTGCGTAAGGGTAAGGTTTTAAATTAAATATTGAATAAGGATAAATGGTTCAAAGTTACCCCTTAATTTAACTAAAGAACTTATGCGACAGAGCACTAGACTTCATCGATTCAGTCAAGCGCTGTAGGATTTCTTAAATAGCGGTAGCTGTCTAAGACAGGTTTTGATTCTTAAATCAGAACTGGTATAAAGAAGGCGGAGAAGATTCAAGCAGATGGATAGCCATTATGGGTAGTATGGAGTATCAAGCAGTTATCAAAAGCTTTGAGAAGTATAACAGTAACTTTCTCAGCTTGCCCTTTAAAGGAGTTCGAGATACGGGACTACTTTTACCTCTTTTTTCCGAGCATTTAAAGGAATGTATCAATAGTAAGATGGACCCCAGAGAAGCTGTAGAATCAGCTTTTAAAAATGCTTTGAAGCTTCCTCTTGAAGGTAATCTTCCAGTTCTTTTTGCCTTTCTTCAATATATCGAACGGCAGATTGTACTCTTTGATGCCTTAGAAGATAGCTTTTTTCCTCTCTTTACACCTTTAGATGGAGTGGGAACAGTAACTCACTCTTTGAAAGAAAAATCCTTTACAGCCATTGAAGAAAGAACTGTACGTCTTATTCTAACAGCCCATCCAACTCAATTTTACTCCACAGCTGTTCTTGGTATCTTAAGAGATCTCATCCAGGCAGTCCTGGGTGAAGATGACTCAATGGTCGATCAGCTTCTGATGCAGCTGGGAAAAACTCCTTTTCAATCGGTTCGAAAGCCGACTCCTTTGGATGAAGCCGAGAGTTTGCTATGGACGGTTTCAGAGGTTTTTTATAAGACGATCCCTAAAATTCTTTTTCGTGTACAAAAAGCTTTAGGGCACAGATTAAAACATCCTTTGATTGAGTTAGGGTTTTGGCCTGGAGGGGATCGCGATGGCAACCCTTTTGTGATAGCAAAGACTACAGCTTCAGTATTAGCGACACTTCGAAAGAGAGTTTTATCTCACTATAAGGACGAGATTGAACTTCTTATTCGTCGCCTAACATTTCGAGGTGTTAATGAGTTGATGGTTGCTATACGCTCGAAATTACAAAAAGGGGAATACCAGCGTAGCGAAGAGCTTTTACGGGATCTCGAAGAGGTGCGAGAGATTTTAGTTAAAGAGCACGCTGGGCTTTTTCTAGAGAAGCTCGAGATGTTTATAACAGTTGTTCAAACCTTTGGTTTTCATTTTGCGCACCTTGATATTCGACAAGATGCGTCGGTACATCAGCAGACTCTTGAGGGATCTACTTCACCTTTGGCTCAGGACACTCTTCATACTTTACAAACGATTAAAGAGTGGCAGGAGAAATTTGGCGAAAAAGCAGTGCATAGATACATCATCAGCCATACGACCTCGCATCAAGACGTTTTAAATGTAATTTCATGCGCTGAATTAAGCGGATGGGAGCGCTCATGTTTTTCTATGGATATCGTTCCGCTTTTTGAAAGTGTGGATGATTTAAGAAATGCGCCTGAGATTTTTGAGACTCTTTTTGCTATGCCCAAATATTACTCTCATTTGCAAAACCGGGGGATGCAGCAGACTGTGATGTTGGGTTTCTCCGACGGTACAAAAGACGGAGGTTATGTAACGGCTAACTGGGAAATTTTTCAGCTCCGTCATCGCCTTTACGCTTTGGCGAAGAAGTGTGGGGTTACCCTTACTTTCTTTGACGGTAGGGGCGGTCCACCCTCACGGGGAGGAGGTAACACACATCTTTTTTACAGAGCCGTTGCGCATATTCCGTCAGATACACACCTCACTTTACAAGGGCAGACGATTACTTCAAAATATGGAACGGAGGATATAGCTCGTTACAATATCGAACAACTTTTAACAGCGCCTTTATCCTCTCATTGCCCTAGTCTGACTTCTGCTCAGGTAGCTCTTTTGAATTCTCTTTCTCAAAGAAGTTATAAGAAATATTGCACTTTAAAAGACGATCCCTTGTTTCTTCCTTATTTACAGGAGATGACTCCTTTACCATATATTAAAGATTTAAATATTACGAGCAGGCCGGTGGCACGCTCACAGATGAATAATCTGAGTCTTGATAGTCTAAGAGCAATTCCATTTGTAGCAAGCTGGAGTCAAGTAAAGCAGAATGTTCCGGGATATTATGGTTTAGGAACGGCGCTTGAGGAGATCGGAAAGTTTGATGCTTTTCGAGAGCTATACGAAGACTCTTTATTCTTTCGGACTTTGATTAACAACTGCAATCAAAGCTTAAGTAAAACGAATTTTATGCTGACACAGCATGTAAAGAAAGATAAGAAGTTTGGAGCTTTTTGGTCTGGGCTTAAAGAAGAGGCTGAGAGAACACAAAGGGCAGTTTTGGCAATTTCTGGAGAAAGTCGCCTTCTTGAGCACGCTCCAGTTTCTCAAATCTCAGTCGCTTATAGGGAGCGCTTAGTTTTTACAACTGTAGTGCTTCAGCAGTATGCAATCATGGAATTAAGAGAAGAAGGAGCTTCTCCTTTTTTTGAAAAGCTTCTAAGGCGGACAATTCCCAGTATTCTTAATGCAGCACGCAATTCAGCTTAGAATTTATTGCCCTGTGATCGAATTTACGAATAAAATCTCATTTAAGATCAGGCCAAAGGCCTAGTGCTCTGTCAAGATTCAATCTTGACAGAGTACTAGACACTAACTTTGTTTTATGTTTGACAATCTGTTGCTTGCTTTCTAAAATTGATCGAATTTTGATGAAAGGTTTTGATCATGCGAATTTCAGGATATGAAAAGCTCTCTTCAGATGAGTTAAAAATGAAGGTTAGCCAGCGAGCTTTAAAACTCAGCAGAGCGGGTGTTAAAGAGGGGAGTCGGGTTGGTTTGCTACTGGAGGGGCGAGCTGCAAGCGTGATTCTTATTCTTGCTTTAAGGCAAATTGGAGCGCAGATTTGTCCGTTGAATCATCGCCTTCCTAGGAAGGCTATGGATAGACAGTTGGAGTCTCTTCGTTGTAGCTATTTTATTTCTTCGAAACAGGCTGAGAGCCCGATAAAGCTTCCTTACATAGCGTATCATAAGTTAAGCCCTGCGAGTACACTGCTTTTTACTTCTGGCACAACGGCAAATCCTAAAGTTGTTGTCTTAACAGATAGTAACCACCGTTATAGTGCAATAGGTGCGAATATGAATCTTCCTTTATCGTCTTCTTCTCGTTGGCATCTTTCTCTTCCTCTTTATCATGTTGGAGGCCTTGCTATTCTTTTTCGCTGCCTTGAAGCGGGGGCCACTGTTGTTATTCCAAATCCAGAATCAAAAGACCTTGCAGCTCAAATCAGAGAATATAATGTCACTCACCTTTCTGCGGTTTCAACGCAGCTTAAACGCCTTGTTGGGGTTCCAAACCTTCCTCTAAGAGCGCTTCTTCTTGGAGGCAGTGCAATTGCGAAGTCCCTTCTACGCAAAGCTTACTTGAACCGTTATCCTTTTGTAATGAGTTACGGAATGAGTGAGATGGCCTCCCAGATTACAACGACAATTGAAGGGGTGGATTTCACATCTCTGTGCTCATCTGGAAAACCTCTTCGCTATCGCGAAGTAAAAATATCGGACGATGGTGAAATTCTTGTAAAAGGAAAAACTCTTTTCTCAGGCTATTTAGAAGATGAAATTATGGTGAAGCCGTTTGATAAGGACGGTTGGTTTCATACTGGGGATTTGGGAGATTTTGATCACAGAGGTAATCTTCAGGTTGTGGGACGAAAAGACAATTTGTTTATTTCTGGAGGAGAGAACATACAGCCAGAAGAGATAGAGTCTTATATTCAGAACATCAAAGGTGTGGAGTGTGCAGCTGTTGTTCCTCTTCGTTGCTCTGAATATGGTAATCGTCCATTAGCGTTGGTTTCTATGCACGCAGGTTGTGAGCTCTCTCTTGAGCAGCTTAGGGGAGAATTAGAAGATTTATTACCGCATTATAAGCTGCCAGTAGCAGTGCGACCTTTTCCAAAAGATGCTCAGAGAGGATTGAAATTAAACCGTAAAGAGCTGCAAAAAACGGCTCATGCATTAGGGATATAATTTTATTTATGAAATTATTGAGTGTAGTTTTTAATATGCTCTTCTAGTTCAGGAAGAGAGACAATACCGCGACTGTTTAGCTCTTCAATACTTGTAATCCCGACTTCAATAAGGTCTTCATACCCTAAATCATGCCTCACACATACAGCATCGGACGCTCCTAGCCATTCTAGAACATCTCTTGCGCCTTCGTAAGCGGAAAACACTTTATCTCTATCGAACAGATCAGCCTCACTCAAGCCCTCATTCTTGCTCTCCGATACATCTTCTAATTTATAAGAAAGCTTTTGAAGGCGTGGGTTAAAAGCTGATTGATGATCACTGCCATAGACTTTGAGGTATTGTGACTTGGATTTATTAAAACAGAGGTTGAGGTTGTGATCGAATTGTTCAATAACGGGATAGAGTTCTTGGTGTACGCAATGCGTTGCAATCATTGTAAAAGCGTTCGATTTTTCTTTTATTTTGCGCATTTCTAGTCGTGTTCTATCAAGGCGAGGGCGTATGGTGTTTTGAATAAAAGTCTTGATTTTTGAGAGTTCAGATTGAAGGTATTGCCGATCGTAGTTTTTATCTTGCAATGACATCTCTAATTTTTCAATTTCTTCAGAAATAACCGTGATATGGTAGTCTGTTTTTCTGATATTTAAAGTGTATAAATTTAGTTTATGTATGAGGGTTGTGATTTTTACAGTGATGTATTCGATGAATTCTACTTTTTGATAATCAGATAAATTGAAAAGGATGGAATCGGTTAATTCTTGATTTTCAATAGATTCCATGAATATAACGATCTGTTTTAAAGATAGAATCGGGGTTATCATCCATATTTGATTGGGTGTGAGTTTATCGAGATAGGGGAGGACTCTCTCGAAGAAATCATTGTCTGTCATGCCGATAGCAAGTAGTGTACTATCTGTGGAATAGAGTGTAAAAGGGAAAGCTTCATCGCTAATTTCCATAACATCTTCGAGAATACACTCTTTTTGCTCTTCACTGAGGTGAGGAATAATTACCCATTTTTGTTCGGGTGTCATAAATTTTATCAAGTTATTTAAGTAGCTTGGCTTCATAGCTTCAGTACCAACAACGAGCTGTTCGTCTGACATATAGGGAAGAGTGGGAGATAAAACAGAGGGACTGAAATGAGAAAAAATAGCGCTAGTTTGCTGAAAGTCCATATAGCCGATTGTTTCAATAATTTGCTGGTTTCGCATTTTTGGGATGATTGTAGAAAAAGCAGAAAAGGGAAGGGTTAAGACAAGAATGCGAATTTGTTTGGTATTGAGGTAAGGAACCAATTCACAAAGACTCTCATGCATCATTGGTATGTTGCAGATCATTACTAGCTGAAGAGAAGAGACCTGTTTACGCAGAAGCTCATCCGCGGTAAGTTCGAGTAAATCTTCAATAATCCTCTCTTCAAGCTCTCCTATTTTGGGAAAGGCAATTGTCACATCGTAGGCTTCCATCCCTTCTAAGAGTTGTTCGACTTGATTATCAGATAATCCATCGAAAAGAGAGTCAAAGTTTATAGGAGCAACGCCTGCACCGATTGCTCTTAGAGTGACTGCATTTTCGACATCTTCGATGATTGCTTTAAGTTGTTCTTTATCAAGGTTTTTTGTAAGTGTTGTAATTTCTGACGGCTTTAGTACTTCTAAGGCTGTTAGCAGTAGCTGTATTTTTTCTTCATTTGGTTCTCGGCAGTGAATGCTTAAGTGTTGAATTTGTTGCTTATTGAAAAGGGGAAATAGAGCTTCGGCTTCGTCAGTTGAAAGAGATTCTAATAGTGCTGAGAATTGTGGATAATTGAGCCTGTGGGCAATTTTTTTAATGATGTCAAAATCAGCGTAGGCAATGGCAAGTTTGATTTGAGGTGGTCTCATTTCGGGAATAGCTGAAATGAGTTGTTTTTTCGTCATAAAGCGCAGGACGCTATTCATTTGAGAAAGAGGGAGTTGCAGTGTATGTTCTTGGAGTTCTCTTGGACTCATTGAGCTGAAACGCACTTCTCTTTCTCGCATACTTTGTCTTAACGACTGTATGAATTCAGACTCACTCTTTGACTCAACAGACGAAGAGGCTTCTTCACTATCAGATGAATATTCTCCCAGAGCACGAAGCGCAACTGCTGTTGCGCTGTGGATTAAGGCTTCACTCTCTTCACTTATAGATGATTCACTGTTAACACTTTCAGTGTAATCATAAAGGGTTGCGTTAACGTTTAAACTTGAAGAATTGGCCATAATATCTTTTCCTTTTCAATCTCACTATTATGCGCACACTAGATATGAAAAAAATATTTATCAATAATAATTTTTTTAAAATTAAAAGTGAAGTTCACCTCTCTTATTTCCGATACCTTGGTAGAAAAATAGCTTTGAGGATACCTTTTGGGAGTAAAATGGAGCTTAATAGTCAACAGAGCCATCTGGGAAAGGCTGTCTCTCGCCATAAATTAGCAAACAGTAAATTGCAGAGCTCTTTGAGGAAATTGTCTTCTGGAGATCGACTCGTTAATGTGGGAGACTCTCCTGCCGATCTTAGTATATCGGAGCGGTTTCGTAATCAAATACGCTCGAGCCAGCGAGCTTTGGAAGTCACACAAAATGGGATCAATATGATCCAGTCAACGGATAAATGGTTGCAGGCTGTTAATGATATTTTAGGGCGTATGGGAGAGCTTGCAACGGTTTCTGCTGATGGCTCAAAAAATCAAGATGATAGAGTGAATGCAGATGGTGAATACCAGCAGCTTTTAACTGAAGTTTCTAGGATATCATCAGATGTAGAATACAATGGAATAAATATTTTAGGACCCGAAGCTCCAAAAGTTACACCTCTTCTTCTTTATAATTCAGGATTTACAGAACTCGGAGTCGGTAATGGAGGTTATGGGGGACCAGGTGATGGTTCTAGCCTGCGTTATGAAATCCGAGAGAACGAGGCAAGTACTTACAGCGTACTCGATGCTTTTGGAGGAGAAACGGCACTTACGGAAGAAGAGGCTGTAGCTTATACTCTTCAAGGTGGTACTTGGGCGCCTCCTGGAGGAATACCGGAAGATACAACACTGAATATTACCTATAGTTACAGCAACCTTTTTGATGGAAGTATGGTGGGAATTACAAATGATGAAATGGAGGACGCTGTCGAAGAAGCGCTTGGCCTTTGGGCAACTTATGCGCCGCTCTCTTTTACTGAAGTTGCCGACTCCGGACCTGCTGTATCCGATGTAGGATATGCTGCTAGCACGTTTCCTGATATTCGTTTTGGTCACCACGCTATTGATGGTGCTTCAGGGGTGCTTGCTCACGCCTATTATCCAGCAGGAACGGGACTTTCTGGAGATGTTCACTACGATACAGGAGAGACTTGGTCGGTAGATTTGTTTTTGGAAACCACTGTGCATGAAATAGGACATTCATTGGGAATCGGTCATGATGGACCTCCACCAGATGCCATTATGAATCCTATTTTTGGAGCACGATATAGTGGAGCTGGCTCTGCATTTTTATTACAAGATGACATTGATGCTGTGCAAGATCTCTATGGTGTTAAGCCCGGAGAGACATTTACATTTCAGGTAGGTCCCGATGCGGGAATGATTATTGAGTTTGAAGGCGTTAATTTAGAGCTTTCGGCACTTGGGATTTCAGCGACAGATATCACAACAATAAACAATGCCCAGAGTACTTTCGGAAAGCTTCAGAGTGCGGTAGAAATGGTTTCACAAGAAAGAACACGCATCGGTGCGGAGTTGTCGCGTTTTCAGAATGTGATGTATGGCTTGGGTGATTATAAAAATTCGATTGCACAGTCAGAGAGCCGCCTGAGAGATGTTGATTTTGCAAATGAGACTGCTCTTTTAATGAGTAGTTCCATTCTTGCTCAAGCAAATAGCTCCCTTCTGTCGCAAGGGCAGACCGATATGCAATCAGTTATTCAGCTTCTACAGTCGTAACAGCTCTCAAATATTTTTAACGCAAAATAAAGAGGTTATACCAGAAATCTAAACTATGACCAATCTTGGTATAAAAGCGACTCCTGCGGAGTCGCTTTTAACCTCATTTTTCACATGGCGTTGAAAATGTTTGAAAGCAGTTACACTTAGGGAAGTGTAAGCACTTCGTGTCCATCTTTGGTGATGAGGATGGTGTGTTCCCACTGTGCGCTGGATCTGCCGTCTTCGGTACGTGCTGTCCACTCATCTGAGGTGTCGACAACGGCCTCTGGGCTACCAGCATTGATCATTGGCTCAATTGTAAAAGTCATACCAGCTGCTAAGGGAATAGCGCAGTGGTTTTTGTTGTGGTGTATCTGTGGAGGCTCATGGAAGTCAACACCGACGCCGTGACCTACGAATTGATAGACAACTGAGCATCCTTGAGAAGTCGCATACTTTTCGATCGTATCTCCGATAGCGGAAACAGGAACTCCGGGTTTAAGAATATCGATTGAGCGTAGCAGGCACTCTTTTGACACATCGATAACGAGTTGTTGTTCTTTTGTTGCCTCTCCTATGATAACCATACGGCTGCAATCTCCGTAGTAACCATTGAGAATACAGGTGACGTCGATGTTGAGGATGTCACCGTTTTTCAGAGGGTTTTGATCGGGAATGCCGTGGCAGATCACATCGTTAAGGGAGGTGCAGATGCTTTTTGGAAAAGGGGGGTGCCCGTAGTGTAGAGGTGCTGGAATTGCGTTGGCTTCAAGGTGTAATTTGTGGGCAAAATCATTGATCTCTTGCGTTGTAATGCCTTCCTTAGCCATTTCACAGGTCGCTTTGAGTATTTGAGCTGCAAGCTTGCAAGATTGACGAATGCCCTTGATTTGCTTGTCTGATTTGATGAGAATCTGATGTTTTCTCATGTATTCTTTTGCTGTGAGTTGTCGATTTTCTAGCTTGGGGAGCTTTGGATAGTGGCACTTCTTCCATTTTTTTTCACTTCCGCACCAGCAAGGGTCATTGCGTCCGATTATCATGATTGTTCTCCAGAGTATTTAACACGATTGAGTGACAGGCCGTGGGCGGGAGCTGTCACACCTGCTTGTGTGCGATCTTCGCTTTTTAATATTTTTGGGATGGATTGATGAGATATTTTACCACATCCAACGTATACAAGCGAGCCTACAATATTGCGAACCATTTTATAGAGGAAATTCTTTCCTCCAATTTCAATTCGAAATCGATGCTCATTGAGCGCATGAACTTCTAGCTTGTCGATAGAGCGAATTAAAGATGTGTAGTTTTCGTTGATTTTTTTGTTGGTAAATGCAGAGAAATTGTGTGTGCCAATAAGATGTTGGGCGGTAATTTGCATGAGCTTATGATCGATTGTATAGGGGCAGTGCCAAGAGTAGTGGCGGTTTTGCGGTAGCTGCACAGGCCCCGAGCAGACGTGATAGTGGTACTCTTTATAGGTAACATCGAGGGTTGGATGAAAATTGGGGTGCATCACTTCTAGATGCAGTGCAACGATGTCTTTTCGAAGAAGTGCGTTAAGAGCTCTTAAGAATGTTCTGGCGGTAGGTTTGGTTCGAGTAAAAAAGTTGATGACTTGGTTGTGTGCATGAACACCTCTGTCTGTACGGCTTGCAGCTTGGAGTGTGACTTTTTCTGAAAGTAGCTGCTCTAAAGCTTTTTTAACGATATCTTCGATGCTGTTTTGCCAGCCTAAGTACGATGTACCGTCGTAGTTGAGGACTATTTTGATGTTATGCATTCTATAACTCTTTTTAAAGGAGTGTATTATAGGCGATCTCCGTTTTTTATCAATAGGATGATTATACCAAGATTGGCCATAGGTTTGGATTTCTGGCTAATCTTGGTATACTTTCTGGTTGGATATAAAAAATAGTTGAAGATATCTTGCTGATGGTAAAGAATCACGGTAAGAGCTAAGGATTGATATGGCCGACGATTTTCAGGATAAGACGGAAACTGCTAGTCAAAAAAAACTTGATGATTCAAGAAAAAAAGGGCAGGTAGCAAAGTCTCAAGATTTAACAGCAAGTCTTATGCTTCTTTCGGGTATGGCAATACTGTTTTTTATTTCAAGAGATCTTTTTTATAGTCTTACTACTTTCGTGAGTACGATTTATCGTAACCTTAACGCGAACTTTGGAGATTATAATGCAATTGTTGCGTGGTTTAGAGAAGGGTTATCTGGGCTTATTTCTCTTGTAGCACCGGTGTTAGGAGGCCTTTTTATTGTCGCTCTGATTGTTAACATTTTTCAAGTCAAACTCGTTCTTTCTCTGCAATCTCTTGTTCCTAAATGGGAAAATCTTAATATTTTTAATCCTAAAAGTTACAAGAAATTTTTCAGCCTTTCTTCCGTTATGAAGCTTGTATTCGGTATGTCGAAACTTACAGTTGTGGGTGTTGTAATTTATAATGTCATAATATCAGATCTTGCTGAAATGACTCGTTTAATGGAGGCTGAAGTCGGAGAGATTCTCCTTTTTATTATTTTTAAGGCAGCCTTGATTGGAGTTTTGATAGCCCTGGTTCTGATTGTCTTGGGGATTGCAGATTACACGTATCAGAAGTGGAAGTTTGCAAATGATATGAAAATGACGAAGCAGGAGGTTAAAGAAGAGTACAAGCAGATGGAAGGGGATACTCATGTAAAGTCAAAGATGAAGCAGATGATGCAATCTTTTTCACGAAATAGAATGAAAGATAATGTTCCAGAGGCGGACGTTATTATTGCAAACCCTGTGCATTATGCTATTGCTGTTAAATACGATCCAGAAGGAATGGCAGCTCCTGTCTGTCTTGCAAAGGGTGCTCGGAAAATGGCGTTGTCAATAAAAGAGATTGCAAAAGAAAATAAAATACCCATCGTAGAAAATCCACTGCTTGCACGAATGCTTTATAAGGCCGTGGAAGTAGGGGAGTTAGTTCCTCCACAATTTTATCATGCGGTTGCTGAAGTGCTGGCATATGTGTATCGATTAAATGAGAAAGTTGACGAAAAGTCACAAGCAGCCTCATAACAAGAGACGCGAAGAGAGGTAGTGAATGTTTGATTCTATTCTGCAGCGCTTAGGAAGCGCTGGAAGACATACTGACATCATTTTTGGTGTCATCATCGTTGGTATTGTTCTCCTGTTAATTATCCCGATTCCTGCAGTTCTATTGGACGGCTTTTTATCGATCAGTCTTCTTATTGGTGTGACAACACTTTTGACAACCTTGTATGTCGAAGACTCCTTAGAGATGAACTCCTTTCCCTCTCTTCTCCTCTTCGTAACTCTCTTTCGCCTCTCCTTGAACATTGCTTCGACTAGAATGATTTTGTCCGAAGGACAAGCAGGTGACATCATCAAAACATTTGGTGAGTTTGTTGCTGGGGGAAATTTGATCGTTGGTTTGGTTATCTTTATTCTGTTAACTGTGATCAACTTTGTGGTTATTACAAAGGGTAGTGGTCGTATCGCTGAAGTGGCAGCTCGTTTTACACTCGACGCCATGCCTGGTAAGCAAATGTCAATTGATGCTGACCTTAACGCTGGAATCATCGATGAACAAGAAGCAAAACAGCGCCGGGAAAAAGTAACATCGGAGGCAGATTTTTATGGAGCTATGGATGGAGCTTCGAAGTTCGTTAGAGGAGATGCGATTGCTGGTATTATTATCACGGTCGTTAACGTTATTGGTGGATTGGCTATCGGTATGGCTATTCGTGGAATGACTTGGCTTGAAGCTGCAAACCTCTATACTGTTTTGTCCATTGGTGATGGTTTGGTCTCGCAAGTGCCAGCCCTTTTAATCTCTGTTGGTGCAGGGGTTATCGTTACTCGCTCTTCTTCAAAAGAGAATATGGGAGAGACCCTGAAGGCTCAGTTATTTAATAATCCCAGAGTTCTCTTTATTACATCATCTATCTTAATTATGTTGGGACTTGTTCCCGGAATGCCAATGTCAATTTTGGCGCCGATGGCGATGGCGATTGCTTTTTATGCTTATTCTATTTGGAAGATGAGTGGAGAGGAACTTGCAGATTTGGATACAGCCCTTAAACCTGCTCAAGAGCAAGAAAGAGATGACGTTGCAGTTTCAGCTGATGATGTAGAAAAGGCTCTTTTTATTGATCCAATGGAGATCGAGTTGGGCTATTCGCTCATTGCTCTTGTGGATTCGAGTCAGGGCGGAGATCTTCTTAGTCGTATTACTGTTATCCGGCGGCAAATAGCATCGGACTTAGGTGTCGTTGTACCCCCCATTCGTATTCGCGATAATATGACTTTGGAAGCGGACTTTTATAGCATTAAAATTAAGGGAATTGAGGTCGCATCTGGGCAGCTCTATCTCGATAGCTATCTTGCGATGAATCCTGGAAATGTCAACAAGCAAATTCCTGGTATTAAAACAGTTGAACCAGCTTTTGGCCTGCCAGCACTCTGGATATCTTCTTCTCAAAAAGAAAATGCAGAAAAAGCAGGCTTTACCATTGTCGATACGCTCTCCGTGCTTGCAACGCACCTAACAGAAGTGATTCATGCGCACGCAAGTGAGCTTATTAATCGACAAGAAGTCAACAAGCTTATTGAAAATACCAAACCACACGCTTCGACGGTTATTGAAGAGTTGATACCTAATGTTTTAGCGGTGGGACAGGTTTTAAAAGTATTGCAAAATCTTTTAAGAGAGCGTATCCCAATACGTGATTTTGTCTCTATTTTAGAAATTTTAGCAGATAGTGCGCCAAATACTACAGATCCTGCGATCTTAACGGAATACGTGCGACAAGGGCTGGGAAGAAGCTTAACTAAGCAAGTTGCAGATGAATCTGGAGTGATTCATGCAATAACGCTAGACCCTAAAGTAGAAGAGATGATATCAGAGAGTATTCAAAAGAATGAATTTGGAAGTCGGGTAGTACTTCGACCCTCTACAATACAGAAGGTTATCGAGGTACTCAATGCGCAAATTGAAGACGCCTCAGCGGAGGGGATTCAGCCGATCGTATTGACCTCTCCAACGGTACGCGCACACTTCAAACAGATAATAGAGCGGACGCTTCCTCGCTTACCAGTTTTATCGTTTAACGAGGTTGTTGCCGACGTAGAAGTCATTTCTTTGGGTGTAGTAACAAGTGAAGTTTTAATGTAAGCTCTTAAGGATTAAAGAATTATGATTATAAAAAAGTATAGGGCAGATAGTGTTGAAGCTGCAAAGAAAATAGTAAAAGATGAACTCGGTCCCGACGCCATTATCTTAACAACAAGACCTGTTAAAGAGCGGGGGCTCAAAGCTCTCTTTTCTGTTGAAAAAGTAGAAATTACCGCAGCGATTGATGAGAACGATTTGCGTAACTTTAACAAGCAGAAACAGCAAAAAACAGCCCCGAAAAAAACCTCGAGTAAAACGGTGAGTGAAGAGGGTATTGGTAATTTAGATGATAGCTTAGCTGATATCAAACGCGTTTTAGGTAACATCACGCTTAATGAAGATACAAGCGATATGAGTGATGCAGAACCCGTAGAAGAAGAAATCCCAGCTCCAGTTCTGAAACCAAAAGTGCAAGAGCAAGCGCCGTCGCAAGCTGTTACGTACTCAGACCCACGTATTCAACGAAAAACAGCCATACATTCGGCTATTAAGCCAACTGAAAAAAAAGCTCCAGCTCAAAATAGCAT
>JBDQID010000010.1:0-14771 GCA_040264515.1 Chlamydiales bacterium | reverse complement strand
GTTTAGCAAGCCTTCATCTTTATGACGGAGTGGTAACTTCTTTAAAAGAGGTTTTATCAGGAAACATTCCCGAAGGTTATCGCAAGCGATCGCTGAAAGATGCTTCTGGAAAGCTTTTTGGGGAGGTTGAAATTCGCTCTAAATTACTTCAAGTCTTAGAAGGTCCTCATGAGACACTTTATTGTATGGAATTACAGAATATGAATGAGGAAGAGTCTGTTTTAGAAGAGGCTCATTTTTTTAAGAAGGGGATTCGTTGGGTTTATTTAGACAAGCGAACGATACCTTTTAAAGAAAAAAGCTTTGTGATTGTTTCTGAGGCAAAATCATGAGTAGGGATAATTTCGAAGCTTTAAAGAAACAAAAGAGGTTATATACCGTTTTCAAAGCTGCTATTGGAGTGTGTACTACAGCTCTTTTATATTATGCAGTTGGTGATGATCTTTTAGCTGAAAAAGTTTCGATGAATAGATCTCAAGATATAGAACTCCCTAGTGACAAAACTGATGCGCATGGGATTTGGATGTCTCGCTTGGAAGCTGAGAATAAGCTTTTTGGAGAGCGTTTGGCTTTTATGGAGAAGAGTGTTTTAGAGACAAAAAAACAAGAGAGTCGTAAGGAAAAAGAAAACCAGCGCCTGCGTCAGGAACTTTCAAAACTTAAACAAGAGATAGGTAATCAGGGAGAGAAGCTTTCACAGCAGATTTCTCAAAAAGCTTCAGCTTCTAAGTCACGAAATTTGGGTAGTGAGGTTTCGAGAGATCCTTTCTCTTCTTCGTCTCAAGAGCAAACTATGAGGCGTCTTCCTTTAAGAGAAATTTCGATGCCAGTATCGAAAGATACAAAAATTAAACATGTAGATAAAGCGATCCCTGCAGGGATTACGGTTAAAGCTATTTTGGTCTCTAGTACAGATGCTCCATGTAGTGTGTATTCTAGTTCCGATCCACAGCCTGTCAAATTACGTATTATTGATGATGGGCATCTTCCAAAAAAAGTAAGAGCAAAGTTGAAAGGAGGCCTTATTATTGGAAGTGCTTACGGAAATCTTTCAAGCGAACGAGTCAATATTAGAGTTGAGAGGCTTACTCAAGCTAAGCCAAATGGTGATTTCATTGAAACAGAGATAGCAGGCTATGTAACAGGAGAGGATGGTAAGTATGGTGTTCGTGGTATTGTTGTAGACAAGTCTGAGCAGTTTGTTGGTAATGCTGCTTTTAGTGGTTTTTTTGGAGGGATAGCGAAGTTTTTTCAAACAACATCGAATGCTCAGAATATTGCTCAAGCAACAGATGGTCTTCCAAATAACTTTCATTGGGACATGCTTAAATCTGGAGGTTTGGGCGGCTCTAATAATGCATTTGATAAACTCTCAGAGTACTACATTAAGCGTGCCGAGCAGTTACAGCCAGTGATTCAGATTGCGGCTGGAAGAACGGTTGATATTACTTTTACTCATGGTACAGACATTGGGGAGATACACACGAAGGACAAAGTGAAGCGTGTTCGAGAGAAAAGTAAATCCGAGGAGAAATTCAATGGCTAAGGTTTTTTTGTTTTTTTTGTTTTTACTACCTTGTTCTCTTTTTTCTCAGGATAGGCTTTTAGATAAGTACTGCGTTAGTTATGGGAATCCTCAAGCGGATGTAGTGATTACAGAGTATTTTTCTTTTGCATGTCCGCAATGTCTTAGGATTTTTAAAAACGAGTTTAAGTCGATTCAAGAAGAATATCTTCAAAACGGAGAGGTCCGTTGGGATTTTCATCCTATTCCAACCACTGAGATAGATGTATGGGCCATGATTTGCATGGAAGAACTCGATTTTGATCAGAAACAAGTCTTTTTAGAGAGTCTATTTCAAGAGTTTGAAGGTGTAGAAACAGCAACAGCTTGTGCTTTGATGCGAAAAGCGATGGAGTTCTTTCATCAGCCGATACCTCAGATAGGGCAGGTAGATTATCTTTCAGCTTCATCGGCTTTTCATGATGCATTTAAGTTTATGCAGCAAAATAAGATTCAAGCTATTCCTGCAGTAGATATTAACGGTAAGTTCTTTAACAAGCTTCCTCAAAAACGTTTTATCGATAAGCAATTAAAAAGGTTGTCTTCATGAAAAAATCGATTTTTATTTTTTTACCTTTTTTCTTCTCGTCTTGTTCGACCTATCAGAGCCAGTATGATTGTCCTCCAGGAGTTGGTGTTGGTTGTAAATCGGTATCTGAAATTGAAGAAATGATTCAAGAAAGAGAAGAGGGACCAGATCTCTTTATCTCGACTGTTCAAAGCGGGAAGGGTTGTGTGTCATGTAAGTCTAAGAAAGTAGATTTTTCAGAAGAGGCCCCTGTCGTGAAGCGTGTTTGGGTAAGTGGATATTCAACGGATTCAGGGCATCGTATTGAAGGGCACTACGTGCATTTCATTGCCAATGAGAGCAAATGGTTTTTATCCAATTAGGAGATGTTTATGTCGACTATGAGTAATTTTTTTCATTCCATAGGAAGCAAGGTGTCTCATTTTTTAGGCGATGTTGATCATGGATTTTTTAGCTCTTCAGATAAGAAGAGTGAAGAGGATTTGTTTTCTTATTCTCCCTTTTCAAAATATCTTTCCTATCGTGCCTATGATCCGGAAACGGGATTGTTTATTTCTAAAAATAGTTTAGGTTTTACGATTGAAGCTTTGCCTCTTGTAGGTTCGGATCTTGCTTTTCAGAAGGAAATATTGACTCTTTTTCAAGATGTGATGCAAGAGGGATCATCTATACAGTGTATGCTTTTAGCTGATCATCGAATTGGTCCATTTTTAGATAATTGGGAAGCTGCGAGAGAAAAGTCTCCTCGGATTTTTCAGGAAATGGCTAATAAGCGATGTTCTTTTTATCGAACGTCTAAACAGACTCCTCTTCGAGTTTATCGCTTTATTCTTTCATATTCGATTCCAGGTAGTGCTGGAGACAAGATGTTGCTGAAATCATTAACAGAAGTTAGAGAGAAAATTTTAAAAATTCTTTCTACTGTAACGTATGCTTTTTCTTGGGATGCGGATAATTTTGTTCAAAGTTTAGATGGGTTGATTAATTTTCAAAACAGTGTGGATTTTCAAAAAAGAAATTGGGAAGAGATGGAGAATCTTTCTTCACAGTTACCTCGTGGAGGCCGTCTTAAAATTCGAGACGATAGCTTACAGTGGAAGAATGAGGATGAATCTTCTTTTCGTAGTTATCGTGTGACAGGCTACCCTTCTTCTTGGTCTCTAAGCTCTATGCAAGGCTTTATTGGAGATTTTTTTCGTGAAGCGTATCGTATTACTCATCCTTTTTATATTCATTATGGCGTTCATTGTCCTCCTCAGCAAAAAGCTGAGAGTTCTAATTGGATGCATATGCAAGCGATCGAAAATCAAGGGAAGTCTGGAGCGCTTATACGGATGATTCCAGATCTTGCTGAAGAACTTCGTGAGTGTGATCATGTTCGGCGCAGTATCCAGAAGATGGATCGTTTTGTATGGACTCAGCTTGGGGTTGGAATCTGGTCGGAAAAAGAGGAAATCAACAAGCAAGAGCAAGCTATTAAGGGGCTATTTCGAATCAATGGTTTTAGTATTACAGCCAATGACTGTTTACATCTTCCATCGTTTATTTCTTCTCTTCCAATGGCTTGGGCTGAATATATTGAGGACCTTAAGGAGGTTGATGTTTTAAAAACTACGATTTCTTCAGAGGCTAGTAATTTAGTTCCTCTGCAAGCTGAGTGGTACGGTACTTCAACTCCAGGAATGCTTCTTGTTGGCAGAAGAGGGCAGGTTTATAATTGGTATCCATTTGATAACAAAAATGGAAATTATAACGTTGTAGTTGTAGGACGCAGTGGATCTGGGAAGTCTGTATTCATGCAGGAACTTTTGATGAGCAGCATGGGAGTTGGAGCTAAAGTTTTTGTAATCGATGTTGGTAGAAGTTTTGAGAAGATGTGTCATATGGTAGAGGGGCAATCGATAGAATTTTCTAATGAGATGGATCTTTGCCTTAATCCATTCACTTTAATATCAGACAGCAGTGATGAGGAAAGAGAGCAGTCATTTAGCATGATTAAATCGATTATTTCATCGATGGCAGCTCCTAGTGAGGGGACTACAGACTTTCAAAATGGGTTAATTGAGCGGGCTATACGATCTTCTTGGGAAAAGTACGGTAATAAGACAAATATTAGTTGTATCGCGTCATATCTCTGTAATCAAGAAGATGATCGAGCTAAATCTCTTGGTATTATGCTTACACCTTACACTAAAGGAGGGCTTTACGGTCGTTATTTTGAGGGTGAGAATAATGTTAATTTTGACAATGCAATGGTTTTAATTGAGTTAGAAGAGCTCAAAGAGAAAAAAGATCTTCAATCAGTTGTTCTGCAAATGTTTATTATGACGATTACTAATCAAACATTTTTTGGCGATCGTCGTACGCCGTTTCATATTTGCATTGATGAGGCGTGGGATCTTCTCAGAGGTAAACAGACAGGTGTTTTTATTGAAACACTTGCTCGTAGGCTTCGAAAGTACAATGGATCTCTTGTGATTGGAACACAGAGTGTTGATGATTTTTATTCGACACCAGGAGCTCTTGCGGCTTATGAAAATTCAGACTGGATGTGTCTTCTTTCACAAAAGAAAAGTTCTATTAAGCGATTTGCCGAGAGTGGGAAAATTGAAATTAACGCAAGTAAGCAAGCTGCGCTTGAAAGTGTACATACGAAGCATGGAGAGTACAGTGAGGTTATGATTTGTGATGGAGAGGGGAATTATTCTATTGGAAAGCTTCCCTTAGATCCTTTTTCTGGATTGTTATATTCCACAAAAGCTGATGAGTATACAAAACTCAAAGAGTGTCAATCTCGAGGGATGTCTATTTCGGAAGCAATTGATTCTATATTAAGAGAAAAATCATGAAAATCCAAATGAAAATATGTTTGATTTTGGCTTTTTTTGTTCTGACATATTTTGGATTAGGATCCGTTTCTGAAAAATTTCACTTTTCGATTTTTATAAATACAACAGAGAGTCTTCCTCAAACGTTTTTCATTAAAAAATACGATTCCAAACAGATTTCTAAGGGGTCATTCGTGATGTTTACTCATCCTTGGATAACTCCTAAGGTTGTAAAGCGTGTTGAGGGTGAGCCAGGAGATATGGTTTCTGTTTGTAATAACAGAGTATTTGTGAATGATAAAGATTGTGGATTCTGTTTGGAGTCTACACCGCGTTCATCAAAAAAGTTCTCTTCTATTGAGAGTGGGATAATCCCAGAAGGTTTCTTTTTTGTTTTAGGTGATCACGAGGAAAGCTTTGATTCCAGGTACAAAGAAATGGGCTTGATCTCCATTGAATCTATTGAGGAGGTTTTGTGTCCTCTTTTTTAATCAGGGTAGTATTTTGTTTTTTTATTTTTTCCTCTCCTCTTACCGCTAAAGATTTAGGAGTTCATGGGAAGCTATTTCCGATAGAGGAAGAGAGCCTTTTGGAATATATTAAAAGACAGGCCGGAGCTCTTTCAAATGAAGAACGGGTCGAAATTGAGGAGAGCTGTAAAAAGAAGATAGCTGAAAGAATCAAAGAGCCAAAGTGTGTACAAGGATTAGGTATAGCTAAGAGGTATCGCTGTTTTTTTTATGACCCTAGCATAACAGCTAATGCGGAAATAAAGGATTCAAGAGGAAATGTAATTGTTAAAAAGGGGATGAGGGTAAACCCTTTGCGAGCACACTCTCTTCCTGAAGTACTGTTGTTTTTTGATGGTACAGATGATGAGCACATTAGATTTGCTCAAGAGCATAATAAGAGCTCTTTCTGGGTACTAGTTAAGGGAAGACCTCTTGATCTAGAGGAAGAGAAGCAAAGAGCTGTATATTTTGATCAGCTTGGTGTGTTGGTCCGGAAATTAGGAATTCAAAATATTCCAGCTAGAGTCTCTCAAGAAGGAAATCGACTTAAGATAGAAGAGATTCCTATCGAGGAGGAGTCTTGATAGTTCGACTAATTTTTATCTTTTTAATTCCATTATCTTTAACAGCTTCCGTGGCTGATATAGAAGCGTGGTCTAAACGCCTTGATCCAAAAGCTGTTGAATGGGCTAAAAGAATAGAAGCTGAGTCGAAGAGCCACTTTCAAAAGTCTTTAAGAGAGAACAAATGCAAAGGATGTGCTTCTTCAAACGTGGTATTAGACACTCCAGAAGACACATCTTTTTTTGTGGCTATGTCCTTTTCGCTTCCGAAGGAGAGTTGGCTTACTCTTTCTAAAGAGATGGAAGGGGAGAAGGCGGTCTTTATTTTACGCGGTATTCCAAATAACAGCTTTAAAGAGTTTGCGAAGAAGATTTTAGATCTTAAAAGAGGAGGAATGAATGCTACTGTACAGATTGATCCGGATGCTTTTGAGAAGTTTAAGATAGAGAGTGTTCCAAGTTTTATTATCGTTGCTGGTAATAAATACGACAAGATTTCGGGGAATATTTCTTTTTCTTTTGCGCAGAGAGAATTAAACAGAATTGGGGAGTGTAAGAAAATAAAGAAGGAGGAAAACAGTGCTTAATCGCGTCATTTTTTTTCTTCTTTTAACAGCTCAGATTCAAGCGGTTGATGATCGATTTATAAATCCTGTTACCGATGTTTGTTGGAGTTGCCTTTTTCCTATTACGGTTAGTGGAGTTAATGTAACTCATGGACATGAAGATTTAACGAATTATGAAACAAAGGTATGCGCCTGCCCTGGAACACCTCCGAGAGTTGGCATACCTATTTCAGTATGGGAGCCTACGCGCCTTGTAGATGTAACTCGGCATCCTTATAAGCTTCTTGCAATGGGTGGGATGACTCTGGGAAATCCAGGCTTTAAAACTCGAGGCAGTGTAGGCTCTATTGATAATCAGCCAAACATGCATAGTTTTTATCATCTTCATTGGTACATTTTCCCTATCATTTCCTGGTTAGAACTTCTTACGGATTTTATTTGTTTAGAAGTTTCTGATGTTGATGTGGGTTGGATGACAGAGTTAGATCCTCTTTGGAACAATGATGCATTGGCTACTATTTTAAATCCTGAGGCGTTCTTTTTTTCGAATCCTTTGGCTCAAGCTGCGTGTGTTCCTGATTGCGCTGCATCGAGCTTTAATAAACCAATAGATGCACTGTTTTGGTGTGCTGGATGTGAAGGTAGCCTGTACCCTTACACAGGTACAGTTGCTCATCATGAAGGCGGATTACAGGCAAGCTCTCTTTTGGTGCATCGTATAATAGCGAAGTTTCATCGAATGTTTTTAATGAAAGGTTTCGGTGTAAAAGAGTTTTGTCAGTCCTCGTATGTTCCTTTGATTAAGAAGAGTCAGTATAAGACGCAAATAGTGCGTCCAGTACCACAAACAGTGGGACCTTGTCACGCTCTAGGAAAAAGTGACATGATTTGGGGAGCTGGAAAGAGCTTTCCGTATAAAGGAGAAGACTTCGTTTATCTTGTATGGAGAAAAAAACAGTGCTGTCTTGATTTACTTATTCCGGCAGCTGCTGTTGTAACGGGAGGCGCGACTTTATGAGAGTGTGCTTTCTTTTTTTTCTGTTTTTTGTCTTTGATGCAACTTGTAATGAAATGGATAAGGCGAAAAATAACGGAATCGAATTTTCCAATAAAGAATCTATTGGAACTTTGGAAGCTATGAGAGAGCCTCAAGAATTATTCACAACGTCGGGTTTTTCAGAAGAAGCTGCGGATCTAATTCGAAATGGAGACGCTACAAAATCGCCTCTTTATACATTTTTGAAAAGTAAGGAAGTTCGGGACAATCAGAGTGATAAACATTTTGATGAAAACGAAGCTTTTATTATTCGATCCGAGGAAATAATAGAAAATCCTTACGTTCATATCGATTCTCAATTATCTGAATCTGTTGAAGAAGTAGGCGCTAAATACGAAATGGTGAAATGCCAAAAACCAGCAGACGCCTATCCTTTGAGTTATACTAGATCTTTACAGCTTCAGGTGCAGCATGTCCCAGAGAAGAAAGTTAAGAGTTGTAAAGGGCACTCTCAGTTAAGTAAGCGATATAAGAAAAGAGAGGGAGCTGAAGATGTACTAAGCGGTGTTAAGAGGCACTACTCATCGAATCCTCAGATTAAGTCTTGGAAAGCTTATATCATCAAACATTATCACGTTTATAGCGAATGGGTTCATATAGATAACAGCTCGTCCTGTGATTCTTTCGAAGAGAAGATCATTCAGAATCAAGGAGTTCAAGAGATATCCCAAACGTGGACCTCGGAAGATCCAAATATAGAGAGGATAGCCTCCGGTCCTGAATGTTCCAAAATAGAGGTTGTTTGTTTAGATAAGAATGACACAAAGATTGTCAATGGGCTCTCTGTTTCAAAGCCTTGTTGGAAAGAGATGCACCTTTTTCTTTGTAAGAGTCTTCAAGAAGATAGCTGTTTTGCTTTAAAATCGAAGAGATGTGAGCTCATTAAAGAGCTTTGTATTGAATCATCTCTTGCGAAAGGTTTTTGCAAGGTATGGGAGAGACATTTTCGTTGTTCTTCTTCTTTTAAACAATATAGAGCATCTCTTGTAGGGGATAGTGGAATTTACGCTCTTGATGGCCAAGCTTTTGATGACTCTTATGAAGAGAGCAGTTCTTTTACAGATGTTATAACAAAGCTTTCTGTTTTTGATGAGATCCACAAAGAGATTCAAGCATCGGGTAAGAATGTAGATGATATCACTATTTTCGGAGGGAGTGGTTTTCGTTGTAAAAAGAGTGTTTTGAATCATGCATTTTACGACTGCTGTACTTCCTTAAAAGGTATGGCTATGAGTGCTGGATTGCGGGATAAGTGTTCTGCTGAAGAGCAAACTCTTTCTCAGAGAAAAGAGAATGGTCTGTGTCATTACGTAGGTAAATATGACGAAAAAGAGTTTGGGATAAAGAAGTCAACGGTCGAAATGTTTTGCTGTTTTCCAACTAAGTTATCTCGAGTTCTTCATGAACAAGGAAGAGAGCAGCTAAATAGAGGGTGGGGAAGTGCTCGATCTCCGAATTGTACAGGTTTTTCTTACGAAGAGATTTCTCAGTTAGATTTTTCCAAGATAGACCTTGAAGAGGTATTCGAGGATAAGATTAAGAGTTTGCCTGATATTGAAGAGAAGCTTAATGCGTTTGAAACACGCCTTCAAGATGTGCAGAGCTCTATGCAAAGAGCGAAGTTACAGAGGAGTTCTTGATGAGACTGATTTTATTTCTTTGTTTTTTTTCGATGTTTTTAAGCGATGGATTCTGTTCATGGCATGAGAGAAAATCTGAAGGTTGGGCTTGGTATGAAGAGCGCAAAAAAGAAGAAAAGATTGAGGCGACTTCTTCGGAAAACACATCTCTTTCTGCATCGGATACTGTAAAAGCATGGGAAAGAGAGTTAGAAGAGCTTCGCTCTAAGGCAATTTTGGAGCCTACACAAGAAAATGTAGGAGCGTATATTGCAGAGCAGCACACGCTTCTTCAAAATGGACATCAGTTCTCCAGAGAGTGGATGAAGTTTGTTTTGAATACACCTCAATATGACCAGACAATTCAAACTCCGGTTTCTAGGTACGCAGTAGATACTGCCAAACATCTTAAGGCTAAGAGGAATAAACAGTTCTTAAAGCAGCTGGGGTCGGACTATGGGTTCTTTTTCTTCTTTAAGTCATCTTGCTCGTATTCTCAAGCGTTTGCTGAAAAAGTAAAAGAGTTTTCAACTTTTTACGATTGGGAGGTAGTTGCTATTTCTATGGATGGAGGTCCCTGTATGCACTTTCCTGATAGCAAGATGGATAATGGGATCTCAGAGAAGTTTTCAGTCTCACATGTTCCATCTCTGTTTGCGGTAAATCCAAAGGAAAATAAGGTTGTTCCTGTTGCATTTGGAATGATTTCCCGCGATAAAATCGAAAGCAATCTATTGATGCAGTTTGAAGGAGTAGACAATGAGAGTTAAGATATTGAGGTCACTTTTTTTGTTTTGTTCTATTCCTGTTTTTCTTCTTGGAAGCTTAAAGAACGAGCTTAATGGGTTTTTTAACGAGTTTGGAAGTGCAGCTAATTTAACATCTGAAGATATTTATATGGGACAATCTGCGGGATACATGACAGGAGGAGGATTAAATGTACGGAATCAAGTTTATAATAGTGATTTAGTAAATATTTCTCTCCCTAGATTGGATGGTGGATGTGGGGGGATTGATATCTTTACAGGGGGATTTTCATTCATTAGTAAAGATCAGTTAGTAACAGCTCTCAAAAGCACAGCAAGCAATGCTGCAAGCTACGCATTTTTACTAGGTGTTGAAACAGTATCTCCTCAAGTTGCTAATGCGATGAAACAGGCGCAAAGTTGGGCTAATACAATTAATGGGATTGGTATTAATAGCTGTGAGAATGCAATGGGCTTGGTTGGGAGTGCATGGCCAAAGAGTGAGGCGTCTTCTCAGCAGGTTTGTCGTACAGCAGGTAGTAGCACAGGTGTTTTTGAGGACTTTATTGAGGGACGTCATAAATGTTCTGCTAGATCCAAACAGAATGAGGTTATCAGTGAAATCCAAGAGAAAAATCCTGATTTGATTATTGGTTCTTCTAATCTTACTTGGGAGTCGATTCAGCAGCAAAAGTTTTTAGCTGAAAATCCGGAGCTTTCGCACCTATTTATGACACTTGTAGGAACTGTGGTGTTACAATCGAACGATAATGGAAGTAAGATTGAATCGTACCCAGCTAAAGCTACAGACGAGACGTTTTTACAGGCGCTTATGAGAGGTGGAGAAACGGAGGTTTACCGTTGTGTAGACATTAAGAATGACAGTAAGTGTCTGACGATTAATAAGAAGAAGACGACTATCAAGGCGGAAGACTCTTGGTATGGAAAAGTAAGTCGTATTCTTAAAGATATGCAAGAGAAGGCTATTAAAGATGAGCCTTTGAACGCAGATCAAAAAGACCTGCTGAATAAAACACATTTCCCTCTTTATCGCATGGTTAACGTTCTTACAGCGTATAAGAAAGGTCACGCTATGGTGGATCTTTGTAACATGGCAGATATGGTTTCTAAAGAGATTCTTATTGAATATCTAAAAGAGGTAGAAGAACTCGTCAAGGAGGGGATGTATAATGTACGTAACCTTCAGGTTTATCAGAACCCGGAGGAGTTGGAGAATTTTGAGAAAAGACTTAAATCAGTAAGAGAAAAGATTCAAGAGTTTGAATTTAAATCCAAAGAAGAATTAGAGAAAAAAAAGCAGCTTCGAGAGTTAATCACCTTTTTAGAAGACAAAATTGCTTCGGAAATTTGGTTGGATGTGGAGTAGATATATGGACATGTCAATAGTTACCTATGGTGGTGGAATTGCGATAAGCAATGTGTTTAACATGATAGCTATGTTAATGAATAACGGAGGTGGATCTCTTTTTAAACCCCTCATTATTATTGCTGCATCAATAGGAGCTGTATGGGGCCTTTCTAAGACGTTCTTTTCAGCTTCTATGGAGTCTGTTCTAGGGCAGTTCTTTCTCCCTTTTGTAGTGGGAACTGGTTTTCTTATGATCCCTACAACAAAGGTGCATATAAAAGACACTTTAACACAGAAGGTTTACAAGGTTGATAACGTACCGTTTTTTTTAGGACGTACGGCTGAGTTGATTAGTACTGTTGGATATAACATCACAAAAGCGTTTGAAGTTGCAGGGCATTCGGTAAGGGATAAAAGATATGAAAAAACAGGGATGATATTCGGAGCCGAGTCAGCGCTTGAGATGAGGGATTATAAGATTACGAATGCGAACCTAGAAAGTAACCTTGGGAAATTCGCCAAGAATTGTATTGTGTATGACATAGCTCTCGGAAAATACAGTGCAGATGACTTCAAGAAGAGTAGCGATTTAATGAAGTTATTCAAAGGAGGGGAGAAAGAAGGGTCTTCAGGAACATCTAAAGTTCGCTCTCTTCTTTATTGTCCTGTTGATGAATCAGATAAGGTTGGTCAATTTTCGGATGGGCAGTGTCATATTTGTTCATGTTATGATTCGATTTTGCGCATGGAAAAGTATTTAAAAACAGAAAGTAATTATTATACAAAGAATGAGCTTTATAAGAACTTGCCAGTTACGCTGCAGGTGCTTAAAGGTTTGCAGAAGGAGTCTTCAGACCAGCTGCAACAGTTGATGTTAATTAACTCTTTGAAAGGATCGTTTAGAGGCAAGAAAGATTGGGCTAAAAAAAGAGCTCATGCACAACAGCAAAGTACATATCACATACTTGGAGCTATGGCTGCAAAAAGCCTCATTCAAATGCGTGCTATTTTAGAAGCTTTGGTATATGGAGCCTTTGTTTTTGTGATGCCCTTGATTTTGTTTCCTGGAGGTTTTCGTTATTTTGCTAATTGGATATGGCTTGCAGCTTGGTTGCAACTGTGGCCTCCTTGTTATGTGATTTTGGATTGTATTATGCAATCTTATGCAGCAGATAATGTCGAAGGGATTGTTAAAGGATTGAGTGCATCAGAGCAAGGATTGAGTTTTTTTACATCGGTTGGGTTATTGAATATCCAAAACGATTTTTATGCCATGGCAGGCTATCTTTCTTCTACGATTCCTTTTTTAAGCTATATTCTTATTCAAGGTAGTGTTTCTGGATTTACTCACTTGGCAAGTTCCATGATGAGTCCTGCGCATTCAGCATCTGCAACAGCAGCATCGGAAGAAATAACAGGCAATTACTCATATGGAAATGTAAGTTTGAATAATCAAAGCTTTGGTAATTCTGGATTCATGAATAGAAACCTTACGTCTTCGTTATCTATGGGATATGAAAAACATGATGTAGGAAGTACGACTGTCACACAGACGGATGACGGGGGAGTTATGTATCATCAGAATACGTCTCGACTCAATACAAACCACACTGTATCGAGTGCCATGAACGAGGCTAATGAGAGAAGTTACCAAGATGCGGTGAGCCAGAATGAAGTGGATAGTAAATCCTATACGGAAAGTGCTGTTAACACAGCCAGGGATGTATATGCTTTTTCGCAACATTTAGCAAATGATAGTAATTATTCTGAGAATTTATCAAAAAAAATGGGTTACGATGTTAGCGAGAGTAGTCGGTATGCTCAAAATGTTGTAACTAGTTTTTCAAAGCAGCATGGAATTACAGAAAAGGAGTCTGCTGATTTGATTTTTGGAGGCTCTTTCATGGGTTCAGGAGGCAATGTTGGCATTGGGACGCATAGAGCTGAGGTTTATCAGGATGCTCAAAACATATCTAATAGTGATGAATTCCAGAAACATTTTCAAAAGGTGGTCTCTTCGGCTAAAAGTGATTCCTTTAACGTCTCTGATAGCGAAGGGAATCGTATGGCGAAAGATTTAAGTTCTTCATTTGATAAAATGGAAAGTGCTCAGAGCAATTATACGAGCTCGTTAAGTCATATGACGCAAATTCAATCTAGAAGCAGTGCAATGAACACATGTTCACAGTCTACGCAATCCGATCTTACTCAGAGATTTGTTGGTTTTGCATCGGACCGTTTTGGTAAAGAGCTACTTACTAACGTTATTCGAAATAATGATCATGAAAAACTTGCAGAGTGGTCTTCTGAATTTATGGATAGTGTTCAGTTTCAGAATTCATTTTCAGAGAAATTTGGTATGGATCAGCCATCGAATAACGAACAGGTTGATAACCTCTCAAAGCGTTACCATCTCGATTCTGTTGATATGGATGTTGATAAGATTAGAAAACAACACGAGAGTTCTTCAGATAATATTATAGAGAAATCTCAATCAGCTGGGCTTGTTTCAGGAGCTACTGTAATTAAGGGGGGGATTTTAGAATCACACCAGCAATCACAAACGAAAGAGATTGAGGGTTCTCTTCAAATTCAGGAGGAGTTTTTTAAAAAAGAAACGGATTCAATGGAGCAGCAGGTTAACGATAAAAAAAATACAGGTGTTGCTGTAAATCTGGCGAATCGAGTTAATGAAAGATTTGGAATCAGTGGAAAGATGACAATTTTAGGAGAGCAGATTACTCAGAATGGACAATAAAGATGATATTTCGAGTGAAGTAGAGTTAGAACCGCTTGTCCGTGCAGCACACGTGATGTATGGTAGTTTTTTTTCAGGAAATAGTAGCCTAACTTTGGCATCTTTGTTTTTAAGCCAATCAAAGATAAAGGATGCTAAAGGTACATGGTTAGAGTCACATTTTAGATGGCATACTCAAACTATGTGGAGAGCTATTTCAGGCGTGCTTTTTTCAATATTTGGTTGGGTACTCTTTGGTTATCTTCCGTTTTTGCCAATTATTTCCATTGGTTTTTGGGTGCTTTTTAGGAATTCTAGAGGCTGGAGCCGTCTAAATGATAAAAAAGAAATGCGGTCAGATTTTATTTCGATAAGCCCGACTGTATTTGTAGTTGTATTGCTATTTGTTTTTTCCAGTTCTTTCATATGGTTGTCTATACAGAAAGCTTTAACTGAAAGAAATAAAAAAGAGTTACTAAAAAAAGAATCAGAGCTTTCTCCTGTATAGGAAGTATATCAAACTAAAAATCAGTCGATAGCTGAAGAACGTCAAGATAGTCCCACAATAACACATAAACAATCCACCAAAGAAGCTATCCTGTCAGATTCCAAGGAAGAGTCTAAAGACAGCCCTGAAACAAAAAAAAACAGTTTGGATTTTCTGTTTTCAACTCTAGATTT